>CAZKYJ010000298.1:0-6379 GCA_964556355.1 uncultured Verrucomicrobiales bacterium
GACGCTGCCGCCCCCTTCGTCCGCGCCTTCACCGACCTCGAACGCCCGCCGGACGCGGAAGAGCTTCTTCTGCTTTTCGCCGCCTCGGCCGAAGCCGGCCTCCGCCCGGCCGTCGCCGCTACCGTAGGGAGGCACCACTCCCACGTTCTCACCACCCTACCGGCCGTCGCCGACCGCGCCGACCCCGCGCTGGTCGCACCCGTGCTAGCCCCCGCCATCCGCCCCCTGGTCGCCGGCGGGGATCAGGCGGCCCTCCAGGCCGTCGCCACCTTCAGCATCGCGGAGCTAGAACCCGATCTCATCCCCCTCCTCGACGGCTCCGAGACCCGACGCATCGCCGCCCTGGATGCCCTCGCCGCCATCGGTTCCTCGAACCCTAGAATCGGCGCCCTCGCCGCGGACGCCTCCGCCTCCCCGCCCGTGCGCGCCGCCTCGGTCCGCGCCCTCGCCGCCGCGGGGGACGCGGAGCGCATCGCCGCGCTCTGGGCGGAGCTGCCAGCGGAGATCCACCGGTCGCTCGCCGACTCCTTGAGCCGGTCGAAGGCGGGCGCGCGCGCCCTCGTCGCCGCCGGCCTCACCGCCGATGTTCTCGCACCGGACCAGCTCGCCCGCATGCGTGCCCTCCTCCCCGATGATCCTGAGATGGATGCCCTCTGGGAGACCGCCGCCGCCCAGTTCCAGCAAGTCCTCCGGCTCGAGGGCGACAACGGCGACTACGCCGACGCGCACGTCGATCTCGGCGATGCCTTCACCGTCGAGTGTTGGGTGCGCCTCGATCCCGATGTGTCGAACGCCGACGGCATTCTTGCCCGCAGCGGCGAGGGCGGCGCCGATATCAACTTCTACGATGGCAAACCCCGCTTCTACGGCGACAAGCAGTTCGGCGATATCGTCATTGCCAGCCGGCGCGTCTCCCCCGGCGCGTGGTTCCACCTCGCCATCACCCATGCCCCCGGCCAGCCGTTCCGGCTCTACCTCAACGGCGAGCTCGACGCCGAGTCCGCCCCCCTCGCCGCCGTCCGCTTCACCGACCTCGCCATCGGGCGCACCAACCCGACGGGCGCCGGCACCGCGGGCGAGATCACCGAGTTCCGCGTCTGGGACACCGCCCGCGACGCCGGCCAGATCCGCGCCCACTTCGACCGCACCTACTTCGGTGATGCCTCCCTCCCCGACGGGCTCACCCACTACTTTGCCGGGCCCGGCGAGTGGCCCGACCTCCGCGGCGACGCCCGCGTCACCGCCGTGGCCGAAGGCCCGCCCCTCCTCAGCGCCGGGCAAGCCCTAGCACAACAAGAAAAGCTCGCCCGCTTCGAGGCGACCGCCGCGCGCGAGGGCGACCTCGCCAACGGCAAGCTACTTTTCGAGTCCGTGTGCCTGGCCTGCCACACCGTCGGCGATCGGGGCGCGCGCGCGGCCCCCGCGCTCGACGGATCCGCCCACCGCGATCTCGACGGCCTCCTCCGTTCCATCCTGAACCCGGACGCCGCCGTCGAGGCCGGCTATCGCGTCTTCCAAGTCGAGACCAAGGACGGCCAGATCGTCGAAGGTTTCCTCGTCAAAGAAGACGGCAACGGCGTCACCCTACGGTTCATGGGTGGCGGCGACCTCCACTTCCCCACTGCCAACATCCATTCCGCGAAGTTCCTCAACCGGTCGTTCATGACCACCGGACTGCTCGACGCCTGGACCGATGGCCAGGTCGCGGATCTTTTCACCTACATCCGCACGCTCGAATAGCGCGGCCGGAACCGCCCCGCCTTCGCCCCCCTGAAGGGCACTTGCTCCCCCCCTCGCACGCTTTCGATGCGAGCCCGGCCCCGCCATTGGCCGAGGGGAGAACCTTATGCCATCGTGCGCCATGCCCAACCCTTGGACCGGAATCGGAAACCCCTACTCGCGCCAGGAAGTCATCGACCGGCTCCAGGCGACACTAGACCGCGGCGAGGCGATCATCGCCGCCGGTGCCGGCACGGGGATCAGTGCGAAGTTCATCGAAAAAGGTGGCGCGGACCTTATCATCATTTACAATTCCGGCCGCTTCCGCATGGCTGGACACGGTTCGACGGCCGGGCTCATGGCCTACGGTGATGCCAACGCCGTCGCCATGGAGATCGGCGAGTTCGAGGTGCTTCCCGTCGTCGAAGAAGTGCCCGTGATCTGTGGGATCCACGCCACCGACCCTCGGCGGCGCATGTGGCACCATCTGCTCAAAGTGAAAGACATGGGCTTCTCCGGGATCAACAATTTCCCCACCCACTGTATCGTCGATGGGAACTTCCGGCAGATCCTCGAAGAGACGGGGATGAGCGTGGAAAAGGAATTCGAGGCGGTTGCCCTCGCGGACAAAATGGAGATCTTCTCGATCGTCTACGTGTCGTCCGACGACGAGGCCAGGAGGATGGCGGAGTCAGGCGCCGACGCCATTATCGCTCACGTCGGCACGACGATCGGTGGCTCGATCGGGGTGACCGGCGCATCGATCTCGCTCCCGGAAGCCGCCGAGCGCACTCAGGCCATCATCGACGCCGCTCGCACCGTGCGCCCCGAGGGCATCTTCTTCCTCTCCCACGGCGGCCCGATCTCCAGCCCGGAAGACGCGGCCTACATCAACGAACAGACCGATTCCGTCGGCTTCGTCGGCGCGTCGTCGCTGGAGCGCATGGCGGTCGAGGAATCGCTCACGAACCTGACGAAAGAGTTCAAATCGATCCCCGTCGCCCGGAAATCATGAAGATCGCCGTCCTGGGAACACTCGACTCCAAAGGCCACGAGCACGCCTTCGTCGCCGATGCCATTCGCGCGCGCGGGCACACGCCCGTGCTCATCGACGTGGGAACGGGGGGCGCTCCCCAGGTCGCACCGGCGATCCCGCGCACCGACATCGTCGCCGGGTTCGACCGCCCCGATGACCGCGGCGCCTGCGTCACGGCGATGTCGGCAGCGGTCCCGGCGTTCGTCGCCAAGCTCGCGGCCGAGGGGGCGATCGATGCCATCATTTCCCTCGGTGGCGGTGGCGGGACGTCCATCGGCACGGCCGCCATGCGCGCGCTGCCCCTCGGGTTCCCGAAGGTGATGGTATCGACCCTGGCCAGTGGGAACGTCGCCCACTACCTGGGGACCAAAGACATCGTCATGGTGCCGTCGATCGTCGACGTGGCCGGGCTCAACCGGGTCTCGCGCGGCGTTTTCACCCGTGCCGCCGCCGCGGTCTGCGCCATGGCCGAGGCCGCCGCCGCCCCTCCGGAATCGGGAACCCGCCCGCTCGTCGTGGCCAGCATGTTCGGCAATACGACCGACTGCATCAACATCGCGAAAGCCGACCTGGAAGGCGCTGGCTACGAGGTGCTCGTCTTCCACGCGACCGGCACCGGCGGCCGGACGATGGAAGATCTCGTCGCGGCAGGAATGGCAGCCGCCGTCCTCGATGTGACGACCACCGAAATCGCCGACGAGGTGGTCGGCGGCACGCTCACGGCGGGACCGGACCGCCTGGGCGCCAACATCGGCGCATCGCTCCCCTCGGTGGTGGCACCCGGCTGCGTCGACATGGTGAATTTCGGCACGCGCGATACCGTCCCGGCCGGGTTCGCGGGGCGGAATTTCTATGTTCACAACGACCAGGTCACGTTGATGCGGACGACGGCGGAAGAGAATGTGCGCATCGCCCGGTTCATCGCGGCCAAGCTCAACGCCTACCCCGTGCGCCCCACGGTCCTGCTCCCGCTCAAGGGCGTCAGCGTCATCGCCGCTCCCGGGGGGCCATTCCACGATCCCGAAGCCGACGAGGCCCTCTTTTCCACCCTTCGCGCGGAGCTCGACGACGCCGTCGAGATCCGCGAGATCGATGCCGCCATCAACGACCCGGACTTCGCCCACGCCTGCGCTTCCGTTCTTCTCTCCGCGCTGGGCCGGTGCCCGGCGGCAGAAAAAACTACGTAATACTTTTTCGGGGCTGGCTAATGAGTGGTGCCCCCACCGATGCCATCATCCGAAGCCAAGCCGAGCGACGAAGCCATCGTCGGTCTGATCACCAGCCACCAGCCGGCGCTGCGCGCCTTCATCGTGGCGCTCATTCCGGATTACGTAGCGGCCGACGACGTTTTGCAGGAGACTAACCTGGTGCTTTGGCGAAAGGCCGCCGAGTTCGATCCGGCGCGCCCGTTCCGTTCTTGGGCATTCGGGATCGCCCGCTTCCAAGCGATGGCATTCCTCAAACGGGCCAGATCTGGGGCACTGGTTTTTTCCGACCCGAACCTGGTCGAGGCATTGGCCGAGGCCGCCGCGGAGATCGGTGCCAGCGACGACGGTCGCAGCGCGGCCTTGCAGCAGTGCCTCGCCGCGCTCAGCATGGACGAACGGAAGCTCGTCGATGCGCGCTACGCGGGCGGCCACACCGTCCGGGAACTGGCCAGGAGTGAACGGCGGAGCGAGGGCGCACTCCAGCAGGCCCTCTTCAGAATCCGCGGCAAATTGCGGGCATGTATCGAGCGGGTGGGACGGGCGGAGGCACCGGCATGAACCGCGACGAGGGCAGTAGCTTCGCGGCACTCATCGGGGCGCTCACCGAGAGAACGATCTCCGAAAAAGAGTTCGTGGAGCTTGAGTCATTCCTCGCCTCCTCCGCATCCGCGCGCCGGGTCTACGCCGCCCAGGTCATGCTCCACGAGCGGATGGCGACCACCCTGCGGGGCGCGGTTTTCGAGGCGCGATCGCGCCGGGCGATCGCGAAAGGACGGATGGATGATCTCACGCGGCGCGCCGTGCGGCGGTCGCTACAGATCGCCGCCATCCTGACGGCATTGCTCGTTCTGGCGGTTTCGATCTGGAATCCCTTTCCCCCGCGCCCCGTCGCGTCTCTCGAGACGGCACCCGGCACCGTCTGGTCGGTCGAGCGGGCGGATCCGCAGGCCACGGAAGCCGGACGCCCCGGGAAAAGCGAACTCATGCCCGACGACCTTCTGGTCGCCGCGGAAGGACGGGTGGAAGTGCAGACGGGCAGAGGGCTGAGGATCGTACTCGAAGCCCCGGGATCGCTGGCGATGGGAGACTCCAAGACGATCACGCTGGCGGGCGGGCGCGCCTTCTTCGATGTCGCCGAGGGGCGCCATGGCGTGCGCGTCCGTACGCCGCTCACCGAGGTGCGCGACATCGGAACGCGCTTCGGCGTCGAGCACGACGGGGAGCAAGGGGACCGGATCGCGGTCGAGGCTGGAGCGGTGGAACTCCGCCCCCTCGGAGAGCTGGATGCGGTCGGGCACCCCGTTGCCGCCGGTGAGGCCTTCGCCGTTCCACCGGGCACACCCTGGGCGGCGCACCCGCTCCCCAGCGGAGGCGCGGGGGAGTTCGCCGGCACGCTCCAACCCCAGCCCCGCTTTCTCCACTGGTCGTTCGACCGCGGAGGCGAACCCTCGGGAACCCACCCGGCAGTCGGTCGCGTGGCCACCGCACCCGCCCGCTCCGAACCTGCGGAGGGCCGGTTTGGCGCGGCTCTCGACCTGGGAGCCGGCGCGGTCACCTCAGACTTCCCGGGCATCCTTGGCGACTCGCCCCGCACGGTCGCCCTCTGGATCAAGCTCGCGCGGGACGCCCCGCTCCAACACATCGCCCTCGTCGTCTGGGGTACGGAGAGTCTGGATTTCCCGATCGGGAAATGGAAGCTTACCTTGAACCGGTTCGCGGATGACGGGACTGTCGGTGCCCTGCGCACGTCGTGGGGCAAAGGCAACGCGATCGGAGCGACCGACCTGCGCGACGGGCGCTGGCACCACGTGGCGAGCGTCTATTCCGGCGGGCGCGATGCCGTCCACTACATCGACGGGCGAAGGGACGGCATCTCGGGTGCCTACCGCCTTCCCGTCGCTACCCGAGCGACCGAGCGCAGCAGCGTGGGACTCTCGTTCGGCATGGCCGCCCAGCCGGCGGCCGGCAAGGCTTTCCCCTGCCTGATCGACGAGGTCTACGTTTTCGACGGCGCGCTGACCGGGGCCCAGATCCGGCGCCAGATGGAACAAAATGAATTCACCCCCTAACACCACACCGATCATGAAACACCGCAGATACCCGTCACCCGCCGTGCTCCTAGCCGCCGCCTGCCTCCTGCCCGCAGCCGGTCACGCCGCCACTTTCTCCCTGGATGGCCCGTGGTACACCGGCTCGAACAACGGCACGCCGTCGCTCTCTGATCCGAACAGCGCGAGCTTTGACTTGGGAACGGCCGGTTCCGCGACCGAAACCGCCGCCACCGGCTCCCTCTGGACGTATTTCTCGTCCCAGTCCCTCGCCAATGACGGTGACTCCATCACCGTCTCGTTCAACGCCACATGGCTCGGCGGCGATGCGGCCAACAATTCCGTCGCCTTTCGCTTCGGCCTTTTCG
>CAZKYJ010000299.1:0-6379 GCA_964556355.1 uncultured Verrucomicrobiales bacterium
ACGGCCTCTCCATGGTCACGACCTGCTATCTCCACCGCTGGTTCAAATTCCTCCATCGCTGGCTATCGGACGAACCGGCGGAGTCATTCGGCGTCTCCTCGGAGGTCGCCACCTTCTTCGACCGGATCGCCGCGGCCCTCCACGAAGCGGGCTCCCGCCGGCAAACGGTCGCATCCCTTTCGAGGGCGGGGAGTGACTACCGCGATCATCTTTACGCCCAAGCCCCCGACGGTAGCACGGTCGCTATCTCGCGAACGGCGCTCTTGGATTTTTTCGAATGCGCCCGCGGCCATCTCGAGCACACGATCCGCGAAAACCGACGTCCGGACGGTCTCTACCACTCCTACAACCTGCTCGATTGGAAGGCGGAAGACATCGGGATCGAGCATCTCTATGAAATGCTCGAAGGCCAGGTCGCCGTCCTCAGCTCCGGACTTCTCGAACCTACCGAGGCGATCGAGGTCCTCGCCGCACTCCGCGCCAGCGCCCTCTACCGCGCGAACCAGGATAGTTACATCCTCTATCCCGACCGGAATCTCCCGAGATTCCTCGAGAAGAACGAGATACCCTCGAGCCAAGCCGAAGCGAATCCCCTTCTACAAAACCTCCTCGCCCAGGGAGATCGACGGATCGTCCGGCGTGATATCCACGGCGCGCTCCACTTCAACGGCGACTTCCGCAACTCCCACGACTTGCGTCGTGCTCTCGAAGGCCTTGGTGCACCGTTCGCCGCCGACGTTGCCAGCCACGGCCCCGCGGTGGTGCAGCTTTTCGACGCCATTTTCTCCCACCGGCAGTTCACCGGCCGATCCGGGACCTTCTTCGCCTACGAAGGCCTCGGCTCGATCTACTGGCACATGGTTTCGAAACTCGGCTTGGCCGTCTCCGAAAACTACTTCTGGGCTCTCGACCGTGGCGCACCGCCAGCCGAACTCGCTGCGCTCGACGCGCACCTCCAAGCCGTGAGGCGGGGCATCGGGGCCGAGAAGTCACCGCAAGACTACGGCGCCTTCCCCTCCGACCCCTACTCCCACACCCCAGAGAACGCCGGCGTCAAACAGCCCGGTATGACCGGACAGGTCAAAGAGGACATCCTCGCCCGCTTCGCTGAACTCGGTATCCAGATCATCGGTGGCACCCTCCGCTTCCGCCTCGATCTCTTCGACCGCAATGAGCTACTCGAACAGTCGGGGGAGCTCAGGTATTTCGATCTCGAGGGAACTCCCGCAACTGTCGAGATCCCCGCCGGCGGCTTCGGCTTCACCCTATTTCAGGTGCCTATCACCTACCAGCCGGGCGAAGAGGACGCCATCGTGGTGGATTTCACCGACGGCACCTCGCGAGAGATAGCCGGCGCCTCGCTCGATACCGCGATGAGCCATCAGCTCTTCTCCCGTGACGGGAAGATCAAAGCGCTGCGATGCCACTTTGCCGGACTGGAATCTTAGAGGCAGACTACCGCAGTCCGAGGAAACACGCGAGTTCGCGGACGGCTCCGGCCGTGGGATGGCCACGCCGCGATTTCCGAGAGACGACCTTGAGCCTCCCGGACTTCCGATCCGCTTTCGGATCGACGTGGCCGACGAGCGCGTCGCGGGAGAGAACGGGGAGCGCGTAGTAGCCGCGGACGCGTTTCTGCGGCGGGGTATAGACTTCCCAGCTGTAGTCGGAATCCCACACGGCGGCGGTCACCCGTCGCTCGTAGATGATCGGATCGAGCGGGGCGAGGAGACGGGCGGGCGAAGACTCGGGTGCCGGAGCGGCGAAGAGCGGCAGATCCGCCCGGAAACAGTAGAGCGGGGGGGCATCGACATCGCTCAACGTGACGCGTTGAACCACATCAGCGACGGCGGGAAACTCGGCTCTCTTCAACGGTGTGAGTCGGTGTTGTTGGAGCTTTGCTAGTGTCCGCCAGCGGGCCGTCTGCGTGACGGTCGCGGCTTTGGCCCCGAGGATTTCGGCGGGCAGGACGCGTTCGGGAAGGTCGTAGTAGCGCCGCGTCCCCTCGCGGCGGGCGATGAGCACCCGACCGTGGAAGAAGAGCTTCTGCAGCGTGTTTTTTGCCAGCGTGGCGCTCCCCCAGACCTGGGCGGCTCGGCTTTTCCCTCCCGCGATGTCACCGGAACAAAGCGGCCCGTGCTCGGAAAGCTGCGCGAGAATCCGGCGGGCGAGCATTTTCTCGTCGGGCTCGAGCTGGCCGGACCAGGAACTCTCGCTTTTTTGGTGCGCTTGCATGGTGGCCCGGAGATGCGGCCAGGTATCGGCGGGCAGGGCGACAAGAATATTCGCCCCCGGCAAGTGGTGCTCGAAGGCGGTCCGCCCGGCGCCGGGAGGCTCGTGCAAGTGGCGCATGAGACCACCCTCCTCGTAGCCGGCGACGCGGTTCCGCAAGATGAGATCGTGCATGCGCCCGCAGACGTTGATGGGATCGATCTGCACGTAGCCGAGGTAGCGCAGGGCGGTGCCAGTGTCGGGGAACGCCGCGTCGAGACCCGTCGCCCGCTGGAGGAAGCGGCGGGCGGTCGCTTGGGAGATCTGTAGCGCGTCAGGCATCGCATCACCATACCGCTGCCACGGGCGAATCCATTGCATGAAACCACCGGTCTTTGCTCAACACGTCCGTTTCTCGCAAGAACGCGGTGGCCGTGATGACCCGATCGACCGGGTCGCTGTATTGCCAGTCCAGCTCGGCCGATAGGAGCCAGATCACCATCGCTCCGCAACACCGGCCCCCAGCGCCTCCCAATCCGACTCGGGCAGCGGCTCCATTACTCCAGCATCTTCGCCTTCAGCTTTCCCTTCGACACCGTCAGGAGAACTCTTGTAACCGCAGTCATGGCTCTAATCAAGTTGGGGCACCTCGGCCGGAACGCGTTCCCGGCGGGCAGAAAGAAAGTTCAGAAAGGCGAAAACAACTTCGACAGAAATGCGCTTCCCCCGGTGACGCACCCGCCCAAGACACGACCCACACTACCCCTATGAAGTATTGCCCCGCTATCTGGAAGGCTCTTGCTTTCCTTCTTCTGATTGCAGCGATGCCCGCGCTCCGGGCCGAGCTGATCGGCATCGAGGGCTTCGACTATCCTGACGGATCGATCACGGATCGCGCCGGCGGCACATTTTGGGATTGGGACAACCAATCTAGCACGCATACAGGCACGGTCTCCGACTGGGAAGGGTTCGAACCCGACAGTGCGACCACCATACTCGATGGCGCCCTCCACGCGCCGGGTACCAGTTTCGCGAAGAGGGAGTTCAATGGTCCTCAAGAGGGCGCTTCCTTCACGAATGATGAAGTGATTGGCGCAATTCGAGCAAATGGTCAGGTCTACTTTAGTGTTTCGATGGAAAAGGTCGGATCAGGGGTCTGCGCCATCTCATCCTACGATTTCGGGGCAAGGCGAGTAGATTTCATTGCTGTAAACGCCGGGTTTGCTATTCAAAATCTCGAAGATTCCAGCCTCGCTTCCAGTAGTGAAATCCCTCCGGTGGATGGGCAGGTCTACCACCTAGTTTGCAAGATCGATTTCGACAACGATCTCGCTTCGCTATGGGTCGATCCAGACCTGAGCGATTCCGAGGAGAACAATGTCGCAACCGTCACCCTCCCCTACGCCGAGCCGTTCTGGAGTACGGCGGTCGGCCTCGTCCATGTCGGCGACGGGGCCGCCACTTTCGACGACCTGGAAGTCGCCACGGAGTGGGATTCCCTAACCGTGCCCCCCGTCGATCAACCGATCGATCTGCCCTCAAACACGCTGGCGATCACCCGGTTCGAGGTCGGGGGCGATGCCATGGCGGAGATCGGTTTTATCGACACCACGCTGGGGGTGAAGAACTACTCGCTCCAGGAGAGCCAGACGATGGCCCCCGGCTCTTGGAGCACCGTGCCGGGCTCCCCGATGATCACCGACGCGGACGACTTTGCCGGGCACATCGACATGTTCTCCACGCCGGTCTCCCCGGGCGCGCCGGCCCGGCGGTTCCTGCGCGTGGGCACCGTCTACAAGTTCCCCAACGACTGGGACAACGACGGCCAGACCAACGCCAACGAAAACACCGCGAGGACGATCACCTACACCGATAGCAGCGGGGGCACCGTCCAGATCCCCAATGTGACGAGCGACCCGCTCCGGCCGGACACCGACGGCGATGGCGTCGATGATGCCACCGAGAGAAACCTGGGCTCGAACCCGCGCTCCGCCGACACGGACGACGACAACCTGTCTGATTTCGACGAGCTGAACCGCTACGGAAGCAACATCCGGAACGCCAACTCCGATGCCGACAGCGACATCGACGGGGCCGAGGTCAACCTCTACGGCACCTCGCCGATCCTCGCAGACACCGACGGAGACGCCGTCTCGGACCCCGATGAGCGTTTCGACCTGACGCCGCCGCTCGTCTCGCAGATCCCAGTGCCGTTCATCGATATCGACACGGACACGATCCGGCTCAGCCTCGATCTCACGTTTTCCCAGGGCAGCGGTCAGATGGTCGAAACGACGCTGGCGCGGAGCATGGGACAGGAGTCCACGCTCGGCCGCTCGGATAGCCGCACGGTGGAGACGACCACGGAGGCCTCCGTCGAGCTGAGCGTCGGGGTGGAGGCGACGGCCGGGGTGCCGCCCTCGGCGACGGTCTCGGCCACGGCGACCGCCGGCCTCTCGCAGGCGCTGAGCAACGGGAGAAGCTCGTCGATCGACCAGTCGAGCACCCGCAGCTCGCAGGAGTCCTACGAGGAGGCGCGCGGCCTCACCTCCAGCGAGTCTTTCGAGACCGCCGGCGGACGGATTACGCTCACTCTCCAGGTGAGAAACCGCGGGCAGAAAACCTTCACCATGAACGGGCTGAGCCTCACGGCATTCTTCCGCGACCCGTCGGTCACCGACCCGCGACAGCAGCGCCAGGTCCTCGGCACGCTCGACTACGCCGGCGCGAACCCGCTCAGTGTGACCCTCCCACCCGGCGGGCTCTCCGGGCCACTCGCCTTCGCCATCGATATCGACACGCTCGCCGCGCAGCAGCTGGACAGCTGGCAGGGCGCGCTGCGGGACCCCAGCCAGCTCAGCTTCGAGGTGGCCAATTTCAACCTCCTCGACCGCGAGGGCATCGACTTCGCCTTCCTGCAAGAGACGACCCTCCTGCGCACCGCCCTGCTCGTCATCGACTACGGCGGCACCATGGGGCGCGACGTGGAGACCTACCGCGTGGCCGCCAACGTCGAGCGGGTCGGCAACCAGCCGGCGGGCGTCCCGCTCCGCACCGTGCTCGGCGATGAGCGATACCTCGGCCTCGATTTCGCCACTGCGATGAACCCGGTGCGCGGGGAGGTGCTCACCCGCGTCCGCGACGTCAGCACGCTCACCCCCAGCGGCGGTGCCAACCGCGGGTTCTGGGCCATCGCCTCGAGCGACCCCAGGATCGACGACCCGGACGACATAAACGACTTCACACCCTTCGACGAGATCAGGCTCTACCCGAACGAGGAGTATTTCGTCATGTATGTGCGCGACATCGATGGCGACGGACTCTGGGCGCGCGAGGAGGCCGTGCTCGGGAGCTCCGACACCAGTACGAACTCGGATTTGGACACCCTGTCTGACTTCGACGAGGCACGGGTCGGCTGGGACGTGACGGTGGCCGGTCAGCCGACCTACCGCGTATTCTCCGATCCGTCCGACGCGGATGTCGACCAGGACTCGGTCCCCGACCACGAGGAGCTGTCGCGCGGCACCGACCCCCGGCTCGCCGATACCGACGGCGACGGTCGGAGCGACCGCTTGGAACTCGACGACGATCCCGATTTTCTCGACCCCCTCGACCCCGGCGACCCGGCCCCGCCCTCGATCACCGTCTCCCCTGATCCGCCGGTGGTGATGGCTGGGAACGTCGATCTCCGCTTCACCGTTTTCGTTCCCGACAATTTCGGGTTTGTGCAGACGACCATCGACGTGGCCGGGTTCCCCCGGCGGACCCTCGTTCTCGAGGGCGATTTCAGTGTCGTCAATGAATCCTACCAGTTCGCCACTCCCGGCACCAGGGTCTTCACCATCACCGCGACCAAAACGAACGGCCAGGTGACGACGCGCCAGGTGGTGGTCGGTGTTTCGACAGTCTTTCCCAGCGCCGGGCTGGTGAACGAGTACCTCTTTAACAACGACCCCACCGGCACGGCCAACGACACGAGCCCGACGAACATCGACGGCACCGTGCCCAACACCAGCTTGGTGACGAAGACGGGATCGCGCTTCGGCCGCGCCAACGCGGCGTTCGATTTCGAGCATGTCCAAGCCGTCAACGAGCAGTATCCCATCGTCAATTTCCTAGGCAGCCGCTACGACGACGAGCTCACCTGGGCGCTGTGGGTCAAGCCGTC
>CAZKYJ010000300.1:0-6372 GCA_964556355.1 uncultured Verrucomicrobiales bacterium
CTATCTGGCATCGTTCCGCAACCACGCCGGTTTCAACGAGGCGGTCGTCAACCGGATCGCTGACGACCTGATCGCGGCATGTGCGCCCCGTCGGCTGAGCGTCGTGGGGAAGTTCGCCCAGCGCGGGGGGATCGGGCTGACGGTCGAAATCACTCACCCGCCATCCGGGAGTGAGTGAGCGCGCCCTCGTCCTGGTTAGCGGTGGGATGGACTCGGTGGTCGCGCTCCACGACGCCCGTGGGCGCCACGAGATCACCTGTGGCCTCAGTTTCGACTACGGGGCGAAACACAATCACCGTGAGATTCCCATGGCGGCGGAAAACTGCCGGCGGCTGGGCATCGCGCATCGGGTGATCGACCTCGGGTTCGTGGGCGAGCAGTTCCGCTCCGACCTTTTGCAATCCGGCGGCGCGATTCCCGAGGGGCACTACGAGGAGGCGACGATGAAGAGCACGGTCGTGCCATTCCGCAATGGCATCATGCTGGCCGTGGCCGCCGGCCTCGCGGAAAGTCTCGGGGCGACCCGCGTCGTCATCGCGGCGCACTCCGGAGACCACGCGATCTATCCCGACTGCCGGGAACCGTTCATGGACGCGATGGCGGATGCCGTCCGGCTCGGAACCTACGTCGGCGTCGCCATCGAGCGGCCGTTCATCGCGATGAGGAAAGAGGACATCGCGGCGCGGGGCGCCGAGCTGGGAGTCGATTTTTCCGCTACCTGGTCGTGCTACCAGGGCGGCGAGATCCACTGCGGCCGCTGCGGCACCTGCGTCGAGCGGCGCGAGGCCTTTCAGATTGCGGGGCTGGAGGACCCGACCGCATACTCCGATTCTGGACCGTTGCCCCCGAAGCCATCCTAGCGTGTTCGTCTCCGAAATATTCTACTCGATCCAGGGCGAGGGCCGGCTGGTCGGGGTGCCGTCCGTCTTCGTCAGGACGTCCGGCTGCAACCTCCGCTGCCGGTGGTGCGATACCAAGTATGCCTCGTGGAGCCCCGAGGGGGACGAGCTGCCCATCGGGGCGATCGTTGCCCGGGCGTCGTCGTTCCCCGCGCGGCACTGCGTGCTCACCGGTGGGGAGCCGATGGTGGCGAAAGGGATCCGCGAACTCGCCACCGCGCTCCGCGGGGCCGGCTTCCACATCACGATCGAAACCGCCGGGACGGTGGCCCCGGATGGGATCGCCTGCGACCTGGCGTCGATCAGCCCGAAGCTGGCCAATTCGACCCCGGCGGAGGGTGAGATCGACGGGGGCTGGATCGCCAAGCACCAGCGGCTCCGTCGGCAGCCCGACGTGCTCCGGCAGTGGATCGCGGGCTATGACTACCAGCTCAAGTTCGTCGTTGCGGGCGAGACCGACCTCGTGGAGATCGGCGGGATCGTCGGGGATGCCGGTGCCGAGGTTCCTCCCCACCGCGTCCTTCTCATGCCCGAGGGAACCGATCCGTCCACCCTGCACGGGCGGGACGAAATGGTGGTCGATCTTTGCACCCGCACGGGCTACCGTTTTTGCCCGCGCCTGCACATCGACCTCTTCGGCAACACGCGCGGCACCTGACGCCCACCGCTCCCATGCCCTACCGCATCTGCAAGACCCTCGACATTGAAAACGGGCACATGCTCTCGAAGCATCCCGACAAGTGCCAGTTTCCCCACGGCCACACCCGAAAGGTGGAGTTCGTCCTCGAGGCCGATACCCTCGACGACCACGAGATGGTCTGCGACTTCAAGATTATCAAACTCGCGGTCGGTGAGCTGCTCGACGCGCTCGACCACGCGCTCTGCATGAACACCGACGATCCCGCCTTCGCAGAATTCAAAAACCGCTACGGAGATCGCGTCATCGGCTTCGACTCCCGGGATCCGACGACGGAAGTCCTCGCGGAAATGATCTTCCAGCGCTGCACCGCGGCGCTCGCCGGCTACGCCGACGACGAATCTGCGTGCTACGCCCTCCGGCGGGATGTCCGTCTGCTCAAAGTGCGCGTCTGGGAGACGGCGAGCTCCTGGGCCGAGTACCGGTGCTGACGGCCGCCATTCATCGGTCGCCGTCGCCGTCCTTGGCTTTGCCGCCGATCCTCCTGTTGAGCGCGCGGAGGCAGTGGACGATCATCACGGTGATGAGCGCGGTGCCGATCGCGATGACGAGTTGTCCGATCGCGACGGCGAGGCCGACGATGGCTGCCAGGAGGATGGACCCCGCCGTGGTGAGCCCTTTGACGCCGCCGCCCTCGCGACGGATGATCGTTCCGGCTCCGAGGAAGGCCACTCCGGTGATGAGGGCCTCGATGAGGCGGGTGGGATCGAAACGGATGAGATCGCGGTCGGCGCCCTCGTAGGCGAAGTAGTCGATCATCGGATCGCCGAGGCTGACGAGGAGGCAGCCGGCGGCGGCCACGAGCATGTGGGTGCGGAGGCCGGCGGGGCGGTCGCTCATCTCGCGTTCGAAGCCGATGACCGCACCGAGGAAGAGGGCGAGCAGAACCCGCCCGAGCACGAGGAACTGATCCGAGTATGGCCTGAGTAGATCCTGCAGGAAAACGAGCGTCTGGGCGTCGGAGAGCATGGTATCCCGACTACCTGCTACGCCGTTACTCCCCGGGTGGATGGGAGGGTTGCCCCGCCTCGGCGAGGATCTTCGCCAAGCGTTCCTTCACCAGCCCCGCGGGGAGGGCGTAGGTGGTGACGCGGTCGATGCGGGCAATGTTGAGCCCGATCGCGCGTCCCTCGATGTCGAGGAGCGGCGTGCCCATGGCCGTGGGGGATAGGGGGATATCGTGCTGGAGCACCTCGGCGTAGCCGGAGCGCCGGCGGGAGGTCGGTCCGCTGAGGAGCTGGTTGCGATCGATGAGATCGAAGATGTCGCTCTGGTAGCCGAGCCGGACCTCGAGGGTCTCGCGGACGCCCGACCGCTCGATGAGGAGCGTGACCGTGTCGCCGGGGTCGTGAGAAAAGATTTTGTCCTGCAGGTCTCGGGTGCGTCCGATCTTTGCGCCATCGACCTCGAGGATGACATCGCCGGCCAGCAGCCCGGCGCGGTCGGCGGCCTTGTCGGGGAAGACACTTTGGATCTGCGCTTTCCTCGATCGGTCTTCCAAGCGCACCCCGAGTGCGGCACCTTTCTTCTCGATGGGGCGCTGGATCGCGGCGATGACCCCGAGCCGGGGGATGCTTTCGCCCGGGTCGTTGGCCATCACGAGGGTGCCGAGCGGAAGGGGCTGGGCCGGAGCGGGATCTTCGGACCACCCGATGGCGGGAAGGTTCTCGAACTCGGTTTGCAGGACGGCGATGTCGTTGTCCCGGTCGATCCACCGGTGGGTGACGGCGGCGGTCTCCCCGTCGGACCGGTGCTGGGCGACAAGTGACTCGAAGTCCTCGATGGCGCTCGCCTTCGTGGCGACGAGGCCACGGGGGGCGATGGCGGTGGCGTAGATCACCGGGATGACGTCGTCGGCGGGAAGGATGGCGACCACGGAGGCGGCCGCCCGCGCGAAGCGCTCGGCACGCCCGGTCTCGTCGGCTGCCCGACCTGTTCCGGCGGCGCAGAAGACCAGCCACGCGACCATGACGGCGATGAGTGCGGGGGAGGGCTTCCTCATCGTGCCTCCGCCTCTTCCGGCGCTTCCGATTCCTCGGGGGCCGCCACCAACGAGACTTCCACGGTCGCGGGGATCCCGTCCCGCATGAAGCCTAGCGACACGGTTTCGCCCGAGAATCGTTCGGCGATGAGCGAGGCGAACTCGGTCGCCGTCGAAACGCGATCGTCGTCGATGTGGGTGAAAATATCGCCGACGCGAAGTTCCGCCTCCCGCGCCGGGGAGGCCTCTTCGAACCCGACGATGACCGGCGCGTCGACGTTGGCCTGAAACTTGACTCCCACGAACCCCTGGTCGCTATCGAGGCCGAGCACACGACCGTCGGAAAGCGCGTCCCAACGTCGGAGAAAGGCCGCCGTGCGCGCGTGGTAGTTGCCGTCGATGGATTCGGAGATGCGGCTGTGGATGCCGACGAGCCTTCCGGAAAGATCGACCAGGGGTCCCCCGGAGTCACCGCCGAGGAGCCGGCAGGTGGTGATGAAGGTGAAGGCGTCGAGCACCTGGGCGACGTGGCCGAGGCGGAGGACCACGCCACGTTCGTCGTCCAGCCCGCCGGGGTGGCCGAGGGCGAAGACCCAATCGCCTTCCGCCGGTTCTTCGCTCGGGTCGACGATGGGGATAAACGGGAGCGGTTCGTCGCCCGGCGCGGTGATCTTGAGCATTCCCGCGTCGCTGTAGAGGGAGAGGCCGAGCGACTCCCCGGTGAGCTCCGTGCCGTCCGCGAGCACGACCTCGACTTTCTCCCCCGGTGCTCCGATGACGTGGCCGGCGGTGAGGACGAGGCCGTCGGCGCTGACGATGACGCCGCTTCCGACCGCGAAGGCGCGCGCTTGGTGGTCCGCGGCGAGCACGAGCACGGTGGCTTCTTTGGCGCGGGCGGCTGCCGCGACGAGGGCATCCTGGACCGCCGAGAGATCCTCCGATGCCGGGTTGATCTCCTCCGGTGGTGCCGGTGGCGCGACCGGGGGGACGGCTTCCGCAACCGGCCAGAACTGTACCCTCTGCTCGGGCGGGACGCCGAGATCGACCCCGACGCGAACCGACGCGAGCAGGCAGAGGCCGAGCGCGAGGCCGAAGGGAAACCCCACGGTGAAGAGGGCGGTGCGCTTGATGAATCCCAGCCGCATGGTGGGGAATCTACCGGGTCAAAACTTGGAGGTCAACCGGGGCGTTCTGGCGGCCGTCGGTCAAGCGTCCTCGGGAAGGGTGATCTTGGAAGAGACCTTTTGGAGCGCGGGCCACAGCGATGGATCCTGGGGGTGCCCGTTGTAGAGGACTTTCCCTTCCGGCGTGATCAGCACCATCCGCGGGATGCTGTCGATCCGGAACAGCTCCTGGTAAGACGCTTCCGCCGAGTCTACCAGCCACGGCATCCCCTCCGGAAACTCCTGGGACCCGTGCATTTTTTTGGTCTCTTCCATCGGCATCTCCGCGTCGGTATTGATGCTGGCTACCACGATGTCGAACTCCGCAAGGTGGGCCGCCTTGCCGGAGAGGGCGGGCATGAGCTGGACGCACGGGCCGCACCACGATGCCCAGAAATCGAGGAGGACGGCCTTCTTTCCCTCCATGAGCTGGGCGAGGGTCGTTTCGCCGCCGGCGTCGGAGGCCAGCGGCACGCCGAGATCGACCACCAGGGTCTCCATGAGCTTCTCGCTCCGGTAGCTGGTGAGGAGGTTGGCGAAAAACGAAGCCTGCTCGGGGGCGAGCCAGAATGCCTCGGTGATGTGGGCTTTGAGTGCGGCCTCGTCGCTATCGGCCTTCGCGAGCACCGCTTTGGCGTAGGAAACAAGGGCGGCGAAATCGTCCTTGCTTTTGACGAGCTGGGAGGCGGCAGGGTCAAACGTTGCCACGAGCACGTCCATGTCGGGAACCATTTCACGGATCTTCTCGGGGTTCGTCTCGCGGAGGACGTTGGCGATCATCGCCTGCTCGACGGCGGCCTGCTCGACGGCGGGCGCGGCGGTCGCGAGGGCGATGGAGAGGGCTGCCGCGGTGACGGCGGGGAGGCGGACGGTCTTAGGTTTCATGCTTCGAATTAGGAAATACGTCGCTGGGACGCGAATCGTTCGGAACTATTCGAGCGGGGCGAGCCCGAAAAACTCCTCGGCGGTGCGGGTGGTGTGGGCGGCCAGCGCCTCGAGCGTTTCCCCACGGAGCGCGGCGACGTGCTCGGCGGTGTGGCGCGTGAAGGCCGGCTCATTGCGCTTCCCGCGGTGCGGCACCGGTGCAAGGTAGGGGGCATCGGTCTCCAGCATAAAGCTCCCCGGCGCGGCGGCGCGCACGCACTCCTGGATCTCCCGGGCGTTCTTGAACGTCGCGATGCCGGTGAATGAGACGCGGTGCCCGTGGGCGACCAGCGACGCGGCGTCCTCCCATGTGCCGGTGAAGCAGTGGCAGACGGTGCGCACCTTCCCGTGGAACGGGGCGAGCAGTTCGGCGGTGGTTTCGAAGCTCTCGCGGTTGTGGATGATGACCGGTTTTCCGAGGTCGGCGGCGAGGGTGAGCTGCGCCTGGAAAAACTCGGCCTGGAGCGTCCGGTATTCCGCGACCGAGAGCCCGTCCTGCGGCGGGTGAAAGTGGTCGGTGCCGGTCTCGCCGATGGCGACGACGGCAGGGTGTGCCGCGAGTTCGCGGAGACGGTGTACCCAGTCGGGGGCGGTGATCGATTGGACGTCGGTGGGGTGGATGCCGACCGACGCGAAGACCGTGCCGGGAAACCGCTCGGCGAGCGCGATGTTCCGCCGGCTGTCTTCGAGGTCGGTGCCGATGGCAAT
>CAZKYJ010000301.1:0-6366 GCA_964556355.1 uncultured Verrucomicrobiales bacterium
CTTCCGACGTGTACACGTTCATGATCGCGCGCCTCATCGGCGGTCTCGGCGTCGGCATCTCGACCGTAGCCGCTCCCCTCTTCATCTCCGAGATCTCCCCGGCCTCGCACCGGGGCAAGCTGGCGGGGATGTTCCAGTTCAACATCGTTTTCGGCATCCTGATCGCCTTCGTCTCGAACGCCGCCGTCGGCGAGATCGACGCGATCCGCGAGAACGCCTGGCGCTGGATGCTGGGGATCGAAGCCGTCCCCGCCATCATCTACACCGTCATGTGTTTTGGGCTGCCCGAGAGCCCCCGCTGGCTCATCGGCAAGCGCGATGACCGCGCCGGTGGCCTCGCCGTCCTCCGGCGCATGCACCCCGGGGTTCCCGAGGCCGAAATCGGGGCCGTCGCGGACGAGATCGCCGCCGCTTCCCACGAGTCGGCGAGTACCGGTGGGTTCTGGAGTGCCCGCCTGAGGACGCCCATCCTCCTCGCGTTCTTCATCGCCTTCTTTAACCAGCTGTCCGGCATCAACGCCATCCTCTACTTTGCCCCACGCATTTTCGAACTGACGGGACTCGAGTCCAAAGCCGCGCTCCTCCAATCGGTCGGCATCGGCGTCACCAACCTCATCTTCACCTTCGTCGGCCTCTGGCTCATCGACAGGCTCGGCCGCCGCACCCTGCTTTACATTGGCTCCTTCGGTTACATCGCTTCTCTCGGCCTGTGCGCCTGGGCGTTCCACAGCGAGACCTTCGGCATCGTGCCCGCCTGTATCTTTGCCTTCATCGCCGCCCACGCCGTCGGGCAGGGAGCCGTCATTTGGGTCTTCATTTCAGAGATCTTTCCCAACCGCCACCGCGCCGCCGGGCAAAGCTTGGGCAGTTTCACCCACTGGATTTTCGCGGCTGGCCTCACCCTCGTTTTCCCGTCGATGGTCGAACTCTTCGCCCCCTCGGCGGTCTTCGGCTTTTTCGCCTTTATGATGGTGCTCCAACTCGTCTGGGTGAAACTGTTCGTCCCCGAAACCAAGGGGCGGCAGTTGGAGAAGATCGAACACGATCTGGGCATGGCGTAGGCGGGGGCACCCCGGCGCGGGCGCGAGGTGGGCGACGGCCGGTGGGGCACGTCATTCGCGCCAATGGGTAGGGAACGTTTTGCAACGGAAGAGTGGCGCGGCACCCCTTGATCCGGTATCATCGATGGATCATGGACCGCATCCTCGTCGCCGTAGATTTCTCCAAGCATTCCATCAATGCCCTGCGCCGGGCGGGACACCTTGCGGAATCTGATGGCGCCTCGCTGCACGTCGTCCACGTGGTGTCGCCGGAGACGATCGAAGACATCCAAGAGATGCGCAGGGTGAGCACCGACCGCATCTTGGCGGATGCACGGGCGCGGCTGGACGCCCTCGTCACCGACCGGTTGCGCGACCAGCACCGGAAGCCCCACACCACGGTGGTCGTCGGATATGCCTATGACGAACTCGTCCGTTTTTCCCGGGATCTGGGCGCAGACCTGCTCGTGATGGGGTCGCGCGGCGAGACTGAGGAATCGGCCCACCAGACGGGGACCATCGCCACGAAATGCGTGCGCCGCGCCCCCGTGCCCGTCATGCTCGTGCGGGAAAGCCAGGTCAGTCCATTCCAAAAGGTGGTGGCCTGCATTGATTTTTCGCCCACCTCGGCGCGCGCCCTTTCGTTCGCGGTCGACGTGGCGACGTCGCAGGGCGCCACGCTCTCGCTCATCCACGCCTACTATCCACCCTGGCTGCGGCCGACCAACGTCCTTTACAACCTGACCCAGGCGATCACCGAAGGCGAGAAGGCGCAATACTCTGCGGGGCTGGAAAACCGGTTCCAAGAATTCGTCGCCGCCCAGGCGATCGACCCCGGGGCAACGCAGATCGAAACCCGGCTGCTGCAGCGCTCCAATGCCGCCTACGCCATCGTCGATTTCCTCCGGGAGAGCCAGGCCGATCTCGTCGTGCTGGGAACCCGGGGGCGCACCGGCGTCAAAGCGTTGCTGCTCGGAACGACCGCCGAGCGGCTGATCCACGAGTCACCGTGCTCGGTGCTTACGGTCAAGCCGGGCTAGAACCCAACGCCCCCCACGGATCCGCGTCCCCCCCGGACACGGCACTCAGTCGTCCGCCCGCTCTTCGGTGACCTGGATGGCACCCTTGAGGATCTCGTAGAAGCTGCCGCTTTCCAAGCTGGCACCGCCGACGAGAGCCCCGTCGATGTCCGGCTGCGTCATGAGCTCGACCGTGTTCGAAGGCTTCACGCTGCCGCCGTACTGGATGCGCACCTTCTCGGCGGAGCCGGGATCGTAGAGTTCGGCCAGCTTCGAGCGGATGAACGCGTGGGCTTCCTGCGCCTGCTGGGGAGTGGCGGTACGGCCGGTTCCGATCGCCCAGACCGGTTCGTAGGCGATGACGGTATCCACGAGCCGCCGTGGTCCGATGCCCTCGAGCCCCCCGGTGAGCTGGCGGGTGAGCACCTCTTCGAGCCGCCCGGCCTCGCGCTCCTCGGAGGTCTCGCCGACGCAGAAGATCGGTTTGAGACGTGATTCGTGGGCGGCGATCATCTTCTTGTTGATCACTTCATCGGTATCGCCGTAGAGAGCGCGGCGCTCGCTGTGCCCGAGAATCACGAAGGTGCAGTAGAGATCCCGCAGCATCCGCGCACTGATCTCTCCGGTGTGCGCCCCGGCGGGAGCCGCGTTCATGTTCTGGGCACCGAGGGCGACATTAGTCGTGTCCGCGATAAATGGTTTGGCGGCGGCGAGGGAGACGAACGGCGGGCAGATCACGATATCGACCGTATCGCGGGCACCAACCATGCGCATGAGAGGACGGAGAAATTCCTCGGTCTCCTGGGGGACCATGTGCATTTTCCAATTGGCGGCGATGATAAACTTTCGACTCATGGGCGATTCGACCTCGATAGGCGGTCTGCGGTTTTAGGGGCTGGGACGGTGCTTGGCAAGAAAAATTCGGTTACTTATCGGCGAGGGCGGCGACCCCCGGAAGCTCCTGGCCCTCGAGGAGCTCCAGCGACGCACCGCCACCGGTCGAGATGAAGGTCATCTGATCGGCGACGCCGAATTTGTTGACGGCGGTCACGGAGTCCCCCCCGCCGATGATGGACACGGAATCGGACGCCGCCACCGCCTCGGCGATCGCCCGGGTCCCCGCAGCAAACGAATCGATCTCGAAGACTCCCATCGGTCCGTTCCAGAGAATGGTCTTGGCACCGGCCACGACTTCCTTGAAGAGCGCGATTGATTTCACACCGATGTCGATGCCTTCCCAGCCATCGCTGACGCCTTGGCCGGGGGCGTACTCGGCGGTGTTTCGGGTGGTGGCTCCCTCCTTGAACTCCTGGGTTTCCAAGGAATCGACCGGGAGGACGAACTTCACTCCCTTTTCTTCGGCTCGCTTGAGGATTTCTAGGGCGAGGTCGAGCTTGTCGTTCTCCACGAGACTCCCACCGATCGCACAGCCCTGGGCTTTGCGGAAGGTGTAGGCCATGGCGCCGCCGATCAGGAAGGTGTCGGCCTTGGCCATCAGCGAGTCGATGACCTGGATCTTGTCCGAAACTTTAGCGCCCCCCATGATGACGACGAAAGGCTTCGCCGGGGACTCGAGTTCGCCCTGGAGGTACTGGAGCTCGCGCTCCATCAGGAGCCCCATGGCCGAGTCGGCCATGTAGGTCACGACGCCCGCGGTGGATGCATGGGCGCGGTGGGCAGTGCCGAAGGCATCGTTGACGTAGACGTCGGCCAGCTTGCCGAGCTCGGCGGCAAACTCGGGATCGTTCTTGGTCTCGCCCTTGTGGAAGCGCAGGTTCTCCAGCACCAGGACCTGGCCCGGCTGGAGAGCCTCGGCAGCGGCGGTGGCGGCGTCACCGACACAGTCGCTGGCGAAGGCGACCTCCGTGCCGAGGAGTTCGCCGAGACGGGTGGCGACCGGCCGGAGCGAGTATTTGGCGTCCGCCTGCCCGTCGGGCCGCCCGAGGTGGGACATGAGGATGACGGCGGCATTCTGCCCGAGGAGGTACCTGATCGTCGGCAGGGCACCCTGGATGCGCGTCTCGTCCGTGATGACGCGGGCACCACCCTCATCTTTGAGCGGCACATTGAAATCGACGCGGACGAGGACTTTTTCGCCGGCGACCACGAGGTCAGTTAACGTTTTTTTGGCCATGGAGCAGGGTGGGAACTAAGGACGAAGACCCCGCCCGGGAATGGCCCGGGACGGGGTCGGATGGTGGAGATTGGATACCGGGTCTACGAGAGCGAGCTTCCGACGTAGTCGAGGGCATCGACAGCGCGGTTGCTGTAGCCCCACTCATTGTCGTACCAGCCAACGACTTTGACAAAATTGCCTCCGTTGACCATGGTCGTCAGCCCATCGAGGATGCAGGAGTGGGGGTTGCCGACGATGTCCTGGAGGACGAGCGGCTCTTCCGAGTACTCGAACACCCCTTTGAGCTCGCCCTCTGCGGCCTCTTTGTAAGCGGCGTTGATTTCTTCGACCGAAGTGTCCTTCGCGAGGATTGCCGAGAAATCGGTGACGGAACCGGTCGGGGTCGGGACACGGAACGCACCGCCGATGAGTTTGCCGTTGAGTTCGGGGATGACGAGACCGATCGCTTTTGCCGCACCCGTGCTAGACGGGACGATGTTGACGGCGGCAGAGCGGGCACGCCGCAGATCGCCGTGGGGGGCGTCGAGGAGGTTCTGGTCGCCGGTGTAGCTGTGGATCGTGCTCATGAAGCCACGCTCGACGCCGAACTTGTCGTTGAGAACCTTGACCATCGGCGCGAGGCAGTTGGTCGTGCACGAGGCGTTGGAGATGATGTGGTGCTTGGCCGGATCGTAGTCTTTATGGTTGATCCCGATGCAGAAAGTGAGATCCGGATCTTTTGCCGGCGCGGAGATCACGACCTTTTTCGCACCCGCTTCGAGGTGCTTGCCGGCGCCGGGACGGTCGATGAAAAACCCGGTCGATTCGAGGACGACATCGACCCCCTTGCCGCCCCAGTCGAGCTTGGCGGGATCGCGTTCGGCGGTGGCGATAATCTTGTGGCCGTTGATGTAGAGCGCATCGTCGTCGTAGGAAACGTCACCGGCGAACGCGCCGTTCGTGGAGTCCCATTTGATGAGGTGGGCGAGCGTCTTGTTGTCGGTGAGGTCGTTGATGGCGACGACATTCTCGAGCTGCGCCTGGGTCATTGCGCGGACGACGTTGCGTCCGATTCGACCGAAGCCGTTGATTCCGATTTTAGCCATGTGCGTGGTGTCTGTTGTTCAGTTCGATGGTGAGAGTGATCCGCCCGCCCTCGCGGTGAAAACGGGGAGCCCTACTTAGGCGGGCTCGGCTTGGTGTCAAGCACAGGGTCAACGGGAAGCACGGAACGTGCCGCACCCCGTGCCCGATCGCCAAAAAGCGGGCAAACGCCGACTAGGCCGGGACGGCGATGTCCTCGTTTGTCCGCTTGCCGACGACCGAGCGCCGGAAGACATGGTCGCCGGGGCGCACCGTCAGTTTCGCACGCCCCACGTTGATGAATTGTTTGGCCACGAAGGCGGATTCTCGCCAGTTCATCGCCACATCGCGCGAGTTGGACTGGCAGTAGAGGGTATGATCGAAATCCGCCTCGGCGTGGAACTCGCCGTCGTGGATATGGACGGTCGGGAAAATAATCCTCGATGGATCTCGCGTTGGGAAAGCGAACGCCATCGGGTGGACGTGCGCCCTGGCCTGCGCCCGCAACGTGAACACGGCGAACCCGTGGTCGGCATACTCGGGCAGCTTGTCGAACGTCCCGGCGGGCAGCCGGAAGCGGGCGTCGAGCCGGGAAAAATCGGTCACCGAGGGGACGAATGACGCCTCGAAGCTTCCGATCGCTTGGACTTGCAACGCCCGGTTGACCGCCGTGGCACCACCGAACGGACCGTCTTTTGAGCGGTTGGGACGCCGGGGCTCCGGAAAGCCCTGCTCAAGCCGACCAAAGAATTCGGGGTAGGCGTGGAGATTGATAAACTTGAGATCCGACTCGACAGCCCCCGCCCTGACCGGCACGGGCAAGACCATGGCCAATTCCTCATCCGCCTCGAAATCCATGCTGTAGATGACGACTTGCGAGCCCTTGGGCCCTACCCGACAGAAGATCTGGGTGTTTCCCACATAGCGAACCGCGCGGCTGAAGCAACACATGACGCCCCCAGTTTAGGCGACCTGGCCCGGGAGCACAATGCCCCCGCCCTCGCGACGCACGGCTCGCGATGCTCGGTACTGCAGCGACCGCCACCGAAAGCCTAGTTCCCGAACAACCCTTTGAGGAGGTCGCCGACGCCGCTCTTGAGCAGCTCGC
>CAZKYJ010000302.1:0-6361 GCA_964556355.1 uncultured Verrucomicrobiales bacterium
GGCATCCCCATCGCCACCCAGCGCAACGACGACTGGCCGCTCGAAGCGACCGTCCCCGGGCTCGCCCCACCCGAAGGCATGGACGCCGGCGCCGCCCGCCGCTGGCTCGGCAACACCGCCCGCAAAGCCCTCGAAGACGCCGATTGGCAACGCCTCCTCGACGAAGCCAAGTCCACCGTCGAAACCCTCGCGCCGATCGTCGAAAAGAACGCCTCGCAACCGTAGTCGCCCCTCCGCCCAATGCCCACTTGCACACCCGCGACGTGGGCGGTTTGGTGGCGACCCTCGAAATTCGGGGAGAGTTTCTACCACGCACCTAGCACGACCATGGCCAACAAGGACAAGACCGACACCAAACGGATGGAGAAAATCGTCAGCCTCTGCAAACGCCGGGGCTTCATCTTCCAATCCGGCGAAATCTACGGGGGGCTCAACGGCTGCTGGGACTACGGCCCGCTCGGTGCCGAGTTGAAAAAGAACCTCAAGGACTACTGGTGGAAGGTCACGGTGCGCGACCGCGACGACATCGTCGGCATGGACGGCTCGATCCTGACCCACCAGGAGGTGCTCAAAGCTTCCGGCCACGTCGGCGGGTTCTCCGATCCCATGGTCGATTGCAAGGTTTGCAAGTCCCGCTACCGCGCCGACGCCGTGCCGGACGCCCCCTGCCCGGCCAAACTCTCGCTGCCCAAGGGCGAGGACAAATCCTGCGAGCTCACCGAGCCCCGCGAGTTCAACCTCATGTTCCAGACGCAGATGGGCGCCTCGGCCGGACCGGACTCGATCGCCTACCTGCGACCCGAGACGGCCCAGACGATCTTCGTGCAGTTCAAAAACGTGCTCGACTCGAACCGCGTGAAGCTCCCCTTCGGCATCGCCCAGATCGGCAAAGCGTTCCGCAACGAGATCAACCCGCGCAACTTCACCTTCCGCTCCCGGGAGTTCGAGCAGATGGAGATCGAGTACTTCTGCCGCCCCGAAGACGGCATGCGCCTCACCGACGAGTGGCTCGAAACCCGCCTCAGGTTCTACGAGGCCATCGGTATCCCGCGCGAGAAGCTCCACATCCTCGATGTCCCCGATGGCGAGCGCGCCCACTATTCGAAAAAGACCTACGACATCGAGTACGAGTTCCCCTTCGGCGTCCAGGAGTTGGAAGGTGTCGCCTACCGCACCGACTACGACCTGACCAAGCACCACGAAGAATCCGGCAAGCCCATGGAATACTTCGACGACCAGACGAAGGAGAAGTTCATCCCCCACGTCGTCGAACCCAGCGCCGGTGCCGACCGCACCGTCCTCGCCCTCATCTGCGAGGCCTTCGACGAGGAGGAACTTACCGACGACAAGGGGAAGTCCGACGTCCGCACCGTCCTGCGTTTCCAACCGCGCATGGCGCCTATCAAGGTCGGCGTCTTCCCCCTCCTCAAGAACAAGCCCGAGCTCGTCGCCAGAGCCAAAGAGGTGCAGGCACTCCTCCGCGACCACATGACCGTCTTTTACGATGAGGCCGGCGCCGTCGGCCGGAGGTACCGCCGCCAAGACGAGGCCGGCACCCCGTTCTGTGTCACCATCGACTTCGACACCATCGGGGAGAACGGCCCCGACAAGGCCGACACCGTCACCATCCGCGAGCGCGACTCCATGGCCCAGGAGCGGGTCAGGGTGGACGACCTGCTGGGCTACTTGCTGCCCAAGCTGGTCTGAGCCGGAGAGTAGGGAGGACGGCGAGGAACGGTGCGGATTTTTCTTGCCCGTCTCGCCCGGTTTCCCATATACTCGCTTTGGTTCGATCCAACGCATCCCTATGATGGCCACCCCCACCCTCCTCCGCCCGCGCCTCCGCCCCGTCGCGCTCTCCGCCATGACCCTTTTCGTCGCTCTCGCGGCGATGATCCCCGCCGCCCAGGCGGATTTCATCGGCGAGAAAGGGCACACGCTTACCCACTCGGGAGACTGGTGGCTGAACGAATTCACCATTTCGGGGAGCAATCAGACCCTGACCCTCTACTTCACTGCCCAGTATCGAGCCGTCGGCGTCATCGCCCGCGTGACCCAACGATCGGCCTTCACCTCCGGCAGTGCGTTCAGCTACATCGATGGTTTCGACGGCGATTTCGGAGTCAAGTCGATCACCCTCGCGCCGGGCAGCTACTTCGTGGGCGTTCGGAACAGCGTGAGCGGCAGCAACCGTTTCAGCCTCGAGTTAGAAGACCATCCCCCGACCTACGGGGACGCCACCTTCGCCCAGGTCGGCATCCAGGCCGCCGACTACGTCAATGCCGGTGGCTGGTTCACCCACGATTTCACGATCCAGAGCGGGTTCCGCTACGTCATCGATGGGAACAATTCGGGAAGCCTCAACACGTATATTATCGACCGTACAGAGAAGGCCGACTTTCAAGCCAATCGCGCATTTACCTTCTACTCGGACTACGGCGGTGAGAACGACCCCAACCAGCCCGGCTTGGCCACGATCTCCCTCCCCCCGGGGAACTACACCCTGGCCGTGCGGAGCACCTCAAGCATCCGTGAGGCCCTCACCTACCGGATGTACATCTACCGCCTCAACAGCGGGGGCGGGGGCGGAGGCGGGAGCACGGCCTCCCCAGGAACCTACTACTACCTCGAGTCGTCGAACGCCTACGCCTACTATTCCCGCCTCGGCCAGTTCGAACTCGCCTACGCCTACTACTTCTACTACACCTATTACGCGACCTATCTCGATACCGCTGCCGCCGGCCGCGATAACCTGGCCCTCTACTACTTCTACTACGGCCAAACGCTCTACTACTACTACCTCTATTACGCCTACGGAAATCCCCAGGGAGCTTCCTACTACTACTACTATTACACGGCCTTCGTCTTCTATTACTACTACTTGGATCGCGAAAACACGGCGACCGCCGCCCGGCTCTACCGGCTCTACCTGAACTACGCCGCGAGCGTCTTCTAGAGCGCACCTCGACGATCCGTTTCCCGCCCGCACGCACGCAGGCAACCGCGCAGCCGTCGCCCGCGACCGGACGCGCGCCGGGGCCGTCAGGGGCACCGCTGTCGCCGGGCACCGGTCACTCGGGAACGGGCGGCGCTATCGGCGGGGCCGCCGGGATCTCGCCGGGGGCGCTGATCGGCGGAACCATCTGCCCGGGGGCGGGGATCGGCGGTACCGGGAGAGCGAGATGGGAGCGGTTCTCCAAGAGCGTGTCGAAAACATCCAATTGTTCGGGTGTTAGAATCTCGGCCGCGCTGGCACGGAACGCCTCCCGCTCGACCGTCCGTTGTGCCTGGGCCTCCCGCATGCTTTCCATCATCTGCTCGATGGCTGGCGCCGCCGATCCTGGCACCGGAGGGGCACTGCCCGCGGCATCGACCCCACCACCGCCGAGCGGCGGCAGGGGCAGCGTGGGCGGTAGCGGAGGGAGCGCCTGGTAGGGCGCGTCCGCGTCCGCGAGCAGGGTGACCAGCGCTTCGGCCTGTTCGTAGCTCAGCGGCATCCCCGCGGCTTCGGCACTCGCCGCCACCTCGCTGACGAACTCGAAGTCGGGGATCCTCTTGGTGTATTCCTCGAACGCTTCGTAGTTTTCGCCCAGAGCGTCCTTCAGCCCTTTCTGCTGGTCGGCCTCCAGCTTGGCAAGCTCGTCGGGGGTCGGGGGCGGGAAGGTGAGAACCCGCTCCCTGAGGGCGTCTTCCCCCCGCAGTTTCGCGGCGATCGCGGCCTCCGCCACCGAGTCGTCGATTCCGTTCGTCTGGAAAAAGTCTAGGTAGCGCCCGACCTCCCGGGTAACCCGGTCTTCCCACGGCCCGAAGTCGGGTCGCGGGATATCGGGTGGCGGAACCATCCCCTCGAAAGGGAGACGCGGAGGCGGAGGCGGAGGTGGCACGGCGCCGGAGCCCGGCGCCGGCTCGGAGGGGCTCACCCGCGGGACGGCCGCGGCCTGCCGTTCGGCGGGTGCGGGTGCCACGGGTGGTTCCTCGGCCGAGCCGCTCTGGTCGTCGCGCAGGTAGAAGGCAACCCCGACGACGACCGCGACAAAAACGAGAATGAGGAACAGCTTTTTGGCCATCCATAGCATTACGCCGGGATCGCCGCGAGTCCACGACGGGGCGACGCTTTCGGCCTCCTCGCCGAGCCTCGGAACGGGGCCGTCGGGGTGACCCGGAACCCGAGCACCGCCCCGGCATCGGCGATTGAACCGGGCGATTTGCATGATTGGGTGGAGGGATGAATCGAAGGAGCGTGATCTGGGGTGCCTTGTCGAGCGGGCTGGTCGTTGCCGGCGGGCGGGCTTTCGGGCGGGACGGCGAGGGAGAACGGAAGATGACGAAGTGCCTGTCCTGCGGCGCGATCGGCGTCGGCGGTGACCAGCGGAGGGCGATCGCGCTGGCCGGGAAGCACGGATTCGAGGCGGTTGAAGCGAGCCCCCATTTCCTCGCGGGACTGGGCGCGGAAGAAATGGACGCTCTCAACGCGGAGCGTTCCGCAAAAGATCTGGTGTGGGGCAATGCGGGATTGCCGGTGGAGTTCCGCAAGGACGCGGAGACGTTCTCGGACGATCTGGAAGCGCTCCCCGCGCTGGCCGGAGGCTTGCGGCGCGCAGGCGTCAGACGGGTCAGCACCTGGCTGATGCCCTGCCACGACGAGCTGACCTACGGCGAAAACTTCGCCCAGCACGTCGCGCGGTTGCGTGAGGTGGCGAAAGTCTTGGGCGACGAGGGGCTCCTGTTGGGATTCGAGTACGTGGGGACGACGACGCTGCGGGCGTCGAAGCAGCATCCGTTTATCCACTCGCTGGCGGGGACGAAGGAGCTGACCGAGGCGATCGGGACGGGGAATGTGGGCTACGTTCTGGACAGCTGGCACTGGTGGCAGGCGGGCGATAGCGCCGCGGCGATCCGGGAACTGAAGCCGGAGGAGATCGCGCTCGTCGACCTGAATGACGCGCCGAAGGGCGTGGAAAAGGATGCGCAACTAGACGGGCAGCGCGAGCTGCCGATGGCCACGAGGGTGATCGATTTGCACCCGTTTTTGGCCGCGCTGCTCGCCATTGGCTACGACGGCCCGGTACGGGCCGAGCCGTTCAACCAGCCGCTGCGGGACATGGAGGACGATGCCGCGTGCGCGGCGACGTCCCGCGCGATGGACGCGGCGTTTGCGGTGGTGGGCTAGCCTGTCGCAGGGGCTCGAACGGGGCCAGTCCACAAGCCGCACGTGGGGACGGTGGCGCCACGAAAATAGCCCGCCGGAAGAGACGATCTCCCGGCGGGCTGGTCGTCGGAGCGGCGTGCCTCCGCAGATCTACTCGGTGACCCCGTAGACGAGGGTGCTTCCGGAGACCTCGTTGGTCAGGATGAGGAGCGACCGGCCATCGGACCGGGTGGCGCCGTCGACGTAGACGAGACTTTCCGGCCCGAGGTTGTCGGCGACCGTACTCTCGCCCTCGGCACCTGCAGGGAGCCGGTCGTTGACGTAGCCTTCGAAGGTGGGCGCAGTCGGATTGCTCACGTCGAAGGCGACGAAGCCGCCCGAGCGCTCGAGCGTGATGAAGGCGATGGTGGCGCCGGCGATCTCGGCGACGGCGCAGCCTTCCGGCTCCGGTCCTTTGTCGTCGCTGCGGTCGTCGCTCTCGGGGGCGTCGTTGCTCGCGTTGAAGAACTCCGGTGTGGCCGCGAGGACGATCCGCTCGAGCTGGTCGCCGCTATCGAAAACGAGGGTGCCATCGGTGCTCCAGATGCTGAACGAGCGGGCGCCATAGGCGACGACGTTGTCGAGCACCGGCTGGCCATCCTTAAATCCTCGGATGGCCGTGACCGGCGGGAAGGTAGTCGTGCGGAGCCGGCCGAGTTTCTTGTCGTTTTTCACGAGCCCTTTCCCGTCACCGAATTCGAAACCTTCGTCGGCGAGATCGCCGCCCCGGATCTCTTCGCTGTAGCCATCGTAGTCGCGGGCATCTCCCTCGTTGGCCGTGACGAGATAGGTCGAGCCCCCCGCCTCGAAGGCGGCGATGGCGTCGGGCTGGTACATCCCGAGAACCTTGTTGGGCAAGATGTTGCCGACGAGGCCGTCCCGGTTCGACGGATCGAGACCGTTGCCCTCGAGGCGGTGGTCTTTGAGCCCCAGCGGGAGGAGCTCGGTGACGGCGGCGCTGGCCAGATCGACGACGGCGATCGCGTTGTTCTCTTGGAGCGTGACGTAGGCCGTGGTGCTCGCCCCGTCGACGGCGGCGTACTCGGGCTCCAGGTCTTCCGAAGCGGTCGCTGGTCGATCGAACTCGATGACCGGCTCGACGACCGGGTTGCCCTCCTCGTCCAACACGGGGTTACCCTCCTCGTCGAGCACCGGCTCCTCTCCGACGACCTT
>CAZKYJ010000303.1:0-6330 GCA_964556355.1 uncultured Verrucomicrobiales bacterium
ATCCCGAACCTCGACGTCATCCGCCCGTGTGACTCGGAGGAGACCGCCGGTGCCTTCGTCGCTGCCATGGAGCGCAGCGAAGGGCCGACCATGCTCACGCTGAGCCGCCAGAATCTGCCGATGCAGAACAGCGTTTCCGCCAAGGCGCGGCGCGAGGGCGTCCTCAAGGGCGGTTACATCCTGAAGCAGGAGAGCGGTGACCTCACCCATATCATCATGGCGACCGGCAGCGAGGTGCAGCATGCCACCGCGGCTGCCGCCGAACTCGGTGACGGCGTCCGTGTCGTCTCGATGCCCTGCCTCGAGCGCTTCGAGCGCCAGTCGGACGCCTACAAGGAAAGCGTCCTGCCGGCCAGCTGCAAGAAGCGCGTCTCCATCGAAGCCGGCGTGACCGACATCTGGTGGAAATACGTCGGCACCGAGGGTGCCGTGATCGGCATCGACCGCTTCGGCATCAGCGCCCCGGGCGACACCGTCATGAAGGAACTCGGCATGAGCGCCGAGAATGTCGTGGGCGTCGTGAAATCGCTCGGGTAGGGGCGAAACTTAGCAGGATTCCGAGCCCGCGTTCCCGGAAGGGGGCGCGGGCTTTTTTGGGTCGGGTGCGTCGAACCGCAGCGCAGCCAGCGGCGGTGTGTGGGAGGAAGGCCTCGAAACCGGTCGCGGAATCCGCGGTCGTGCCTTGGCCAGAAATCTACAACCGGTAGACGATCCGGGCCTTTTCCAGATCGTAGGGGGACATCTCCAGCTTAACCCGGTCGCCGATGACGAGGCGGATGAAGCGCTTACGCATTTTTCCGGAGATGTGGGCGAGCACCTCGTGACCGTCGGTGCCGTCGAGGGCGACCCGGAACATGGTGCCGGCCAGAACTTGGGTGATGGCTCCTTCGACCTCAATGGCCTGCTCCTTCGGATCCGTATCGTCGGTCTTGTTGACGGATCTACCCGCCCCTCGTCCGCGACCGGTTCCTCGGCCCCGGCCCCTTCCTCCGCCGCGCGGTCTTCCTCTTGGTCTCGCCATATATACTTGTTAGTCTCCTAGTCGCCGGGTTCCGCCCCCGGGTTCGGGCGCGGCATCAGCCAGCGGGCGTCCATTCTTCCCCGAATCCCCCAATTTACAAATTATTTTCTCGCCAGTCCGCCGCCGCTCGCGCTTGGCGCCCGCCCATGGCGGCTCCTTCCCGGCGGTCGGGAGCGGAGGCCCCGCTCTCCCTATCGGCGCCTCGCCGGGTCCCCAGCCATCGCCTCCAGGGTTCGAGCCTGGTCGGGCGTGCGATCCCGCGCACGGTGGCAGTCCGCCGTCCGCCCGGACGGGGATGGTACCCTGAGAGGGAATGGGGGGAGGGAAGGGGACGAGCCTATCGCGGTGCCGATGACGCGGTCGTGACAAAGCCGGCCAAGTCGTCTTTCAACCCCTGGAGCGACCCGGGTATTGTGTACATCATGTGCCCTCCCTCATACTGGTGGATCTCGATGTTCTCCCGGAGTTCGGGCGCGAGGGGAAGGTGGTCTAACGAGTAGACGATCCCGTCGTGCGGGGTGGCCAGATCCTGGTGGCCGGTGGCGACGAACACTTTCAGAAACGGGTTGTCGCGGATGGCCGATCCCAGATGGTCGGAGAGGTTGACGAACCGGTTGGTGTACCGGGAGTAGTTCCAGGGGTGGACGTTGGAGGTGAGGATCTCGTAGGTCAGGTCGCTCTCGAATTCGAGCTCCCCGCGGACGTAGGCGTTCAGCGTGCTGGAGAAGGCGCCGAAGACCACGTTGTAAGAAGGGTCGAACGTGGGGGAATCGCCGGAGCGGTCGGGGTCGAGCCCTTTGACCCGGCCGTCGAACCGCCCGATGACGATGCCCTTGTCCCGGAGGAGCTCCTTGCGGAAAAAGGTGGGCGAGATGCGCAGGTTGGTATCGAGGATGACGTCGCGGGACAGACCCGTGTAGGCGGCCAGCATGGTGGCGACCTTCTCGCGCTCGGCGCCGGGGAGCTCGGCTCCGCGGTGGAGCGCCGGGAGATAGTGGTCGCGGGCGAAACTGCGCACGTCGGCCATCGTCTTGGCGAAGTCCTTCTGCCGCTCGGCGTCGAGCGCCCCGTGGTAGAAGGCGACCGCCGTCATGCTGGGGAGGAACGACAGGTAAGGCAGATCGCTCCCTTCATCCGGGATGATAGTTCGGAAATCGACCACCGCCGAGACGAGGGCGATCCCGTTGAGATACATCCCGTAGCGGTCCTGGAGGTGGTTGGCGAGGCCGGCCGCCCGGAGGCCACCGTAGCTCTCCCCCATGACGAACTTGGGAGAGTTCCAGCGCTCGTTACGGGTGGTGTAGAGACGGACAAACTGGCCGACTGACTCGATATCCTGATCGACCCCGTGGAACTTCTTCGCGTCCTCGGGCTTCTTCGCGCGGCTGAAGCCGGTGCTCACGGGGTCGATGAAAACGAGGTCCGCCACGTCGAGGAGCGAAGCCGCATTGTCGACGAGCTGGTAGGGCGGGTGCGGTGGTTCGGTGCCATCGCCGGGCAACGAGACCAGGCGCGGGCCGAGGGCCCCGAGGTGCAGCCAGACCGAGGACGAGCCGGGTCCGCCGTTGAAACAGAATGCGAGCGGCCGGTCCGCGGCGTCCCCGCCGTTGCTACGCGTGTAGGCGATGTAGAAAATCGAAGCCTCGGAGGTGCCGTCGTCTTTGAGCAGGGGGATCGAGCCGGCGGTCGCCTCGTAGTCGACCTGCTGGCCGCCGATGGTGATGCTCCCGTGCGTGGTCGCGGACTCTTCGTTTTCGGGATCCGGCTTCGGGGCTTCGGATCCCTCTTGGTTCTCGGATCCCTCTTCCGGAGCGGCCTCGCCGTGGGGAGGGTGGGGCGGCTCATCGTCCCCCTTGGCGGGCGGGGCGACGACGAAGGCGAACAGGGCGAGGAAAAAAGGGAGGACGTGGGTTTTCATTCGGCGTGGTTCATTGCTAGCCTAGGGAGGGGCTCGCCGCAACGCGCGCTCCGTCCAGCTGGAACCTTCCGAAATTCCCGTGTCGTCGATCAGCCGAGAGATTCCCGTTATCCTGAACCCGTCCGCCCGCAGCGAGCGCTCCCGCTCGTTGGCGGGGAGCATCCGCGCGCTGGCCGACAACGCGCGCGTTTACGAGACCAGCGGTCCCGGCCACGCCCGCGAGCTGGCCTGCGACTTCGCCCGCGCCGGGGAGCCGAAGATCGTGGCCGCCGGGGGCGATGGCACCATCAATGAGGTCGTCAACGGCCTGGCCGAAGGGGGGCTGGAACGCGGCACCTCGCTCGGCCTTCTGCCGACCGGCACGATGAACGTCTTCGCCACGGAACTCGGTATTCCCGCCTCCAGCCGCCTGCAGCGCTGCTGGGAGATCGTCGAGGGGGACTGTACCGCACGCGTCGATCTCTGGTGCGCCAACGAACGCTACTTCGTCCAGCTCGCCGGGGTCGGCATGGACGCGGACATTATCAAGGAGACCACTTGGGATCGGAAGAAGGCGTTCGGACCGCTCAGCTACGTCATGTCCGCCGCCCAACTTTTTGCCAAAGCTCCCCCGAGAGTCATCGTCCGCCACCCCGAGGGCGCCGACGTGGAGGGCGCGATCGTCCTCTTGGGGAACGGGCAGCGCTACGGCGGTCCGTTCCGGATTTTCCGCAATGCCAGCAACTCCGATGGTGTGCTCGACGTCATCGTCATCAAGGATCCCAGCTACCCCCAGTTCCTCGAGCTGATCGCCGCCGCCAGCCTGACAGGCTTCGAAAACGTCCAGACCGTCGACTACTTTCAAACCGACTCGCTGACCATCGAGAGCGCTGGGGCGATCCCGGTCTCCGTCGAGGCCGATGGCGATCTCGTCGGCGAGACCCCGGTCACCATCCGCAAAGCCGCCTGGCCGATCAAGGTGCTCGTCCCCCCGGAGCGGGCTACCATCTGGTGACGTCCCCCCACGATCGCAACTATGAAACTCCCATCGCTTTTCGTCATCGCCGCCGCCCTCGCCGCCTCGACCGCTTCCGCCGAAAGACTGCCCAACGTCGTCGTCCTCTTCGCCGACGACCAGGGGTATTCCGACGTCGGCGTCTTCGGTGCCGAGGGCTTCGCGACGCCGAACCTCGACCGCATGGCGGCGGAGGGGCGCAAGTTCACCGATTTCTATGTCGCCCAACCGGTCTGCGGTGCCTCCCGTGCCGCGCTCCTCACCGGGTGCTATCCGAACCGGATCGGGATCTCCGGAGCACCGGGGCCAGGGTCGAGGATCGGGATCTCGGCCGATGAGGTCACCCTGGCCGAACTGGTGAAACAGAGGGGCTACGCCACCGCCATGTTCGGCAAGTGGCACCTCGGGGACGCCCCCCAGTTCCTCCCGACGCGCCATGGTTTCGATGAATATTTCGGGCTCCCTTACTCGAACGACATGTGGCCGTTCCACCCGACCGCCCCGAAGGACCGCTACCCGCCGCTCCCGCTCATCGAGGGCGAGGAGGTCATTGCGACCAACCCCGACCAGTCACAGCTCACCCGCCAGTACACCGAGCGCGCCGTCCAATTCATCGAGAAGCAGAAGGACACCCCGTTTTTCCTCTATGTGGCCTACGCCATGCCGCACGTCCCGCTCTTCGCCTCGGAGGAATTCGTCGGGACCACCGAGCGCGGTCTCTACGGCGACGTCATCGCCGAGATCGATTGGTCGGCCGGCGAGATACTGAAAAAAATCGACTCGCTCGGCCTCGGCGAAGACACCCTCGTCGTCTACACCTCGGACAACGGCCCCTGGCTCTCCTACGGTGAGCACGGTGGCACGGCCAAGCCGCTGCGCGAGGGCAAAGGCACCACCTGGGAAGGCGGCGTCCGCGAGCCCTGCCTCATGCGCTGGACCGGCACCATCCCCGCGGGCACCACCTGCTCGGAGCCCGCCATGACGATCGACATCCTCCCGACCGTCGCTGCCATGACCGGCGCCGAGCTGCCGGAGCACAAGATCGACGGCAAGAACATCCTCCCCCTGATGACCGGTGGCAGCGACGCCGAGAGCCCGCACCAAGTCCTCTATTTCTACTACAAGAACAACGACCTCGAAGCCTTACGCTCCGGTGACTGGAAACTCCATCTGCCCCACAGCTACCGCAGCCTGAAACCGGGAATGCCCGTGGCCACCGGCGGCACCCCGCATCCCTATATCCAGAGGCAGACCGGCACCGAACTCTATAACCTCGCCGACGACCTGGGCGAAACCACCGACGTCGCCGCCGACCACCCCGAAGTCATAGAGCGCCTCCTCGCCCTCGCCGAGCAAGCCCGCGCCGACCTCGGCGACCGGCTCACGAAGCGCCCTCCGGGCGGGGATGTGCGGCCGGCGGGGAGGTTGCCGTAGCCGGTGCCGGCTACGGATGCCATCGTCCGCCTGACCTCGGGTTAGCCCGCGTCGAACTTCCCCAGAAGGATGAGCGAAGAGATGGTGATCGTCCCGAAAAAGCTTTCGCTGACGAGGGCGATGGTGATGAGCTTGCTTGTCCACGGTGTAATGGGGGGAGTCATCCTTGCGCTGTTAGTACAGGTGTATGGGAGATTGCCTCCGTTGGCCCACTCGGACGTCATCAGGCTCGGTTGCGCTTGGTTGAGTTCGGCGGGCGCGACCGGATTCATCGTATGGCTATTCGGGAGGAACCTTCAGCGCTACCGATGGGAGGCGACGCCGGCTGGCGTCGAGATTCGCGTCGATCAGGAGCGCGTATTTCTCGTTCGGTGGAGCTCGATCAAGGATGTTCGCTGGAGAATAGAACGCCTCTCGATCATTACAATCGAGCGCAGGCACATCCTTCGGGCGATTTCACGAACGGACTATGAGTTCCTAAAGGAGCGATGGAAACTGCGACGCCTGGAGGGTGAAGTTGGCCAATAGACGCGCCGGAGTTTTTTGGTGGAGCCCTCCATTGGGAAGCTATCGATCGACACCGAAACCCCGCTGCGCGGCCACCATCCCCACCGCCATCAGAGGGACGAAGACCAGCGCTTCCGTCCGGAGCCAACCGAGGTTGGCCAGCGCCGGCCCGGGGCAGAAGCCGCCCAGCCCCCAACCGGTTCCGAAGACGATCGCCCCGATGACCAGGCGTTTCGAGATCGGGTCGGCGTCCGCGCCGGGAAGGCGGGTGCCGAACCAGCCCCGGCCGCCGCGCAGCTTGCGGGTCGCGGCCATGGCGAGGGCGTAGGTGCCGAGCGCACCTCCCATGACGAAGGCGAGGGCGGGATCCCAGGCGCCGGTGACGTCGAGGAAGCCGATGACGCGCGCGGGGTCGGTCATCCCAGAAATGGCGAGGCCGGCTCCGAAGAGCGCGCC
>CAZKYJ010000304.1:0-6319 GCA_964556355.1 uncultured Verrucomicrobiales bacterium
GAGGCGCTCGACCAGGCGGGCATCGAGATCCCGTTCCCCTACCGTACCCTCACTTTCAAGGAGCCTCTCGCGCTCGCCGGGCGTCCCGAACGACCGGATCTGCCGCGGTAGCACGGAATCCCCATGCGTCCAGATCGACGGCTCTAGCGAACCGTTTTTACTGCCATGCACCCGATTGCCACCGCCACGACCATGACGGACGCCCAGCGCGTCGCCGATGAACTGAATGCTGCGAAAATCCCGGCCGAGACCGTCGAGGAGAAGCAGTCCGGCCAGCGAAGTTTCTACACCATCATCGTTGAACGAGAAGATGATGTTGCCGCCAAGGAATTCCTCGCCGGCCGGCTGTCGGATAGTGTGGAGAGCCGGCGCGGTCTCATCGCCTGTCCGTCCTGCGCGTCCTACCTCACCGAGTTTCCGGAGCGGCCGCACTCATCGCCGAGCGCCGCGGTGGCGGGTGCCGTCCTCAACGCTGTCGCCAAGGGGATGCACACCGGAAGCCAGTTAATGCTCTGTCACGCGTGCAGCTTCACTTGGAGGCCCGAGGATCAGGCATAGTCCAGGGCACCTGCGGACAGTGGAGTTTTTGGGGGGTGCGATTTTTTCTTGAAATTTAGTAAACCAAGCTGAACAATCTATCAGATATGCGAGCGGTCGCGGATTGCGTGACCTGCTACTGACAGTAGATGACTCCATTCCAACGCCGTCGATGGTAAGCCGTCCAGTGACTGAGCATGATCACGCCGATGACCTCCGTTTTGCGTGCTCCTCGTGCTCGATAATCTTGCTCGTGCCGCGTAGGCTCGCCGGAGCGCAGGGGCCCTGTCCTCACTGTGGTGCCAGGGTGACATCCCCGAGCCTGCCGGCCAAAGGAGCAGAGCCGAGGGCGCGTGCGCGGATCGGCGGGCTGCCGCAGACCCCGTCGGGGCGGTTTGTCGCGAAAAATCGGATCGCCGCGGGAACTTGGGGGCAAGACGATTCGTGGAAGCGCCGTGTGGAGCACGACAACAAAAGGTGGGCCAAGGCAAGGGCACTCGACAAGAAGGTCGAAAGGGTGTTGTCATCGTCGCTGGTGCGCCGTCTCAAGGTCATCGTGCCCATCGCCGCCGTTTTGGTCATGGTTGGAGGGGTGGCCTACATGGACTGGACCGATTGGGGGACGCCCAAGATCATGAGTAAGGCGGACGAAGAAGCCGCCCGCGCCGCAGCGACGGTCGCGGCGCTGAACAGCCCGAAAACACCGGGGGCGGCCGATCCGAAGCCCGCGGCCTCCGGGGGCGACGGAGAAGCGGTCGCCGACGCGGGCGCAGCGGGAAATTCGGGCGCAGGCCGATAGGGAGGCTCGCGGTCGGAAGCCGGCCTCGATCGCGAGAAAAATGTGACGGTTTAGTCACATTGGTGCTTGTCAACGCGACATCGGTGGCCATGCTGCGTCTTCATTTGATACTCCCTCACCGCGGGGGAGTTCCTCTGCTCCCTAAACCTCCCCGTTTTCATGACCCTCACATCGTTCATCGTCGGCCTGCTTCAAGTCCTAGGGAGCCTCGGGGTCTTCCTTTTCGGCATGAAAGTGATGAGCGAGGGGATTCAGAGAATCGCCGGGGATCGCATGCGCCAGATCATGGCCACCATGACGCGGAACCGCTTCGCGGCGCTCCTCAGCGGCTTCATCATGACCTGCCTCGTGCAGTCCAGCTCGGCAACAACGGTTATCGTTGTCAGCTTTGTTAACGCAGGACTGCTCACCCTCGTCGAATCCATCGGGGTGATCATGGGAGCCAATCTCGGCACCACCCTCACCGCGTGGATCATCGCGCTCGTCGGCAAGTTCAGCCTCTCCGCCATCGCCCTGCCGATCATCGGGATCGGCCTGCCGCTGATCTTCATCGGGAAGGGGAACAAGAAGAGCTTGGGCGAGGTGCTCATCGGCTTCGGGCTCCTTTTCTTCGGGCTCTCGCTCCTCAAGGATTCGGTTCCCAACGTCAAAGAGATGCTCGCCAGCACCGATCCGGCGGATATCGCCAATGCCGAGGCCATCCGTGGGTTCTTGGAGAACGTCGGGCAGTACGGTTTCGGCTCCGTCATCCTCTTCTTTATCATCGGGGTCGTGCTCACCCTCGTGGTGCAGTCCAGCTCTGCCGCGATGGCGATCACCGTGACGCTCTCGCTCAATGGATGGATCGGTTTCGAGATGGGCGCGGCGATTGTCATGGGGGAGAATGTCGGCACCACCGTTACTGCCTACCTCGCGTCACTCGGCACGAACGCCAACGCCAAGCGCGCCGCCCGAGCCCACTTCCTCTTCAATATGATCGGCGTCGGCTGGATGCTCCTGCTGTTCTACCCGTTCACCTCGGCCGTCCAGTCGATCGGGGCCCAACTCTTCAGCATCCCCGGTGCACAGGTGGGGAAAATCGACTCCCAGATCGGATTCGATCTCGCGATTTTCCACAGCCTTTTCAACCTCACGAATATTATCCTGCTCATCGGCTTCGTCCCCGTCCTCGCACGGGTGGTCGAACGCTGGGTCAAGGAGGGCAAAAACCTTCGGGCAGGCGATCTCAACCACCCGCCCCGGCTCAAGTACATCTCGCAAGGCATGGTCGATGTCGGCGAGCTCAACATGCCCGAGGCGGAGAACGCCATCAAGGGCATGGCGCAGCTCACGGGAGCCATGTTCGAGGGCTTCCGCGAGGTCATCGTCAATCCCGATGCCGACCTCTCCAGCAAAGTCGCCGCCCTGAAGGCGATGGAGGAGGACAGCGACCACATGACCACCGATGTCACCCAGTACCTGGTGCGGACGTCCGCCGCCGAGATCAGCGACGAGAACGCGCGTTCCATCGGTGCCATGATCCGGATCGCTTCGGAACTCGAAGAGGTGGCGGACTGCATCTACCGCCTGATCAAACTCGCCCAACGCCGCTACAAAGAACACCAGATCCTCGCCCCGGAAGGTACGGAGTCGATCGATGCGCTGTCCGTCAAGGTTACCGAGACTATCGATTTTTACAACGCCAAGCTTTTCCGCGAGACCGACGCCGCCGACCTCCGCCACATGGACGCGTTGGAGCGTGCTTTGGACGACCTCCGCCGTGCGGCGAACGAGGGCACCGTGGCACGCATGCAGGACTCCGGTAATGTCCGTGCCGAGCTCCTCACGATCGATCTCTGCAACCACCTCGAGAAGATTGGCAACCACGCCTTCAACATGCTGGAAGAAAACCTGCGCATCGCGGGGGGGGACCCGAGCACCGCACTGCTCCCGAAGGGTCATTCCGACGACGATGACGACTGAGCTGCCAGCGGGCTTGCCCGCGCGCGGCTCCCCGTGACAGATTTGTCACGGAATTCCCATTTTGAGATCGGGCAAACGACCTATCCTGCGATGCAATCCGAACATATGCAGAAAATTCTAGTGGTCGATGACGAGGCCGACATCCTCGACCTGATCAGCATGAACCTGAAGCGCCAAGGCTTCGCGGTGATCGCCGCCTACGACGGCATCGCGGCGTTGGCGAAAGCCCGCGAGGAGAAACCCGACCTCATCGTGCTCGACCTCATGCTCCCCGGCAAAGACGGCTTCGCCGTCTTCCGGGAGCTCCGTGCCGACGGTCGCTCCTCCGCCATCCCCGTGATCATGCTCACTGCCAAGGGCGAGCTCGACGACAAGATCGCTGGTCTCGAGCTCGGCGCTGACGACTATTTGACGAAACCGTTCAGCCCGCGGGAGCTGGTTCTCCGCGTCAAGTCGCTGCTCCGGCGTGCCAGCAAGGTGCGCTCCGACGCGACCCTGAAGAAGGGCGTCTTCCAGCTCGAGCGGGACTCGTTGAAATTTTTCCTTGATGGCAGCCCCGTCGATCTTACCGCCACCGAGTTCAAGCTCCTCCGCCTCCTCGTCGAAGCCGAGGGCAAAGTCCAGGAGCGCGAGCATCTGCTCCGGGAGGTCTGGGGGTACAACGACAGCACGATGACCCGGACTCTGGACACCCACATCAAGCGCCTCCGTGAGAAGCTCGGCGCCCACGCCGAGTGCATCCAAACCATCCGTGGCGTGGGCTACCGCCTCACGGTGAGCGGGGAAGATGGCTAGGAATCATTGTCGAATGCCTTCTCCCTTTCTGCCTGCGCCTGCCGATCTCCGCCCTTCGGAGTCCGCCCTTCGCCGTTAGACATTTCTCCTCCCATGGGACTTTACCTTGCACTTGCCGTTGCTGCGGTCGCCAGCACCGTCGCGGTTTTTTTCGCCCTGCGGCACCTCGCCATGGAGCGGGAGCTCCGTGCCCTCCGGGCGTCGCGTCGCGAGGTCGAAACGCTCATCCTCCGGAAGTCGGAAGGGCGCCGCAACCAGCTGTTGGAGTCCGTCTTCGAGGCGCTGGGGGACGCCTGCCTCCTCGTCGGCGAAGACATGGGGATCATCTTGGCCAATGGCCGGGTCAAAGAGCTCTTCGGGCTGGCCGCCATCCCCATCGCCCGCAAGTTGCCCGAGGCTCTGCTCGACCACCGTTTTGCCGACGTTGCCCGGCGCTGCCTCGACGACCGCACCAAGATCGACGCGAGTTTCGAGGTTCGCGTCAAACGCGGATCCCGCGTGGACAACCTCTTCGTCGTCGTCCAGGCGGCGCCTGTCCGCATTTACGGCGAGAGCCACGCGCAGCATTTTTGCCTCATCATCAGGGACGTCACCGCCCAGCACGAGACCGAACAGATCCGCAAGGACTTTGTGGCCAACGCGTCCCACGAGTTGCGCACCCCGCTCTCCATCATCAACGGCTACCTCGAGAACCTCATCGACGGCCTCGTCGACGATCCCGACATGACCCGCCGGGCACTGCACACCATGCAGAAACACGGCGATCGTATCGCCCGCATTGTCGAAGACATGCTGACCATCTCGAAGTTCGAGTCGATGGACCCCCAGGGTACCGCCGATCTCCGCAGCGCTACCTTCGATTGCCGCCGGTGCGTGGAGGACGTCGTCGAGCGGCTCGTCCCCGTCATCGAGGCGAAAGGCGCCAAAGTTCTCGTCGAGATGCCTCCCGCGGGAGAGTCACCCGTCGATGGCGACCGCTTCTACTGGGACCAGATCTTTTTCAATCTGATCGAGAATGCCCTCAAGGAGAATTTCGGCGACGACATCGTGATTCGAGTGACCTATGAGCGGACCGGCGACGGGGTCGTGACCATGGCGGTCAAGGACAACGGTGTGGGAATCCCTCGCGCGCATCTGCCCTTCGTCTTCAAACGATTCTATCGTGTGGCCAAGCACCACTCGCAGGAGATCAAAGGGACCGGGCTCGGCCTCTCCATCGTCAAGCGCGCCGTCGAGTCGCACGGGGGCTCCATCGGGGTCACCAGCACGCCCGGTGTCGAGACCGCGTTCCATATCACCCTGCCTCCCCGCATCGCTCCCGTCGTGGCGCGGGAGCTGCCGGAGGAGCAAGCGGCTCTGACCTAGTGTGGCCCGCTCCCACCGAGGCGGGCCACCCACCTACCGCCAAGCGCTCGCGGGCACGTAATAGTTCGGCAGCGAGAAGTCATCGCTGTCCGAGACGAGTTTCTCCGACTCCAGTTGGGGATGCAGCTCGAAGGGCTCGACCACCAGCTCGACGGTCGAGCCGGCCTTCGGCCGGTCGGGGAGAGGGGTGCGGTCCATGATCGCCCACTCGGAAACGAGGATGCGTCCGGGCGCGATCGCCCCGCCGGCGAGCACTTCCTCGACCTCGCAGACGCTCGTCGCCAGCACTCGGAGATAGCTTCCGATCTCACTGGGATGCGGGGTGGGCGTCTGTTCGATGATCCGTGCCCGGAGCGTCGTCGAGGGGATCGCCTCCCATCCCGCCCGCACCGCCTTGGCCTCGGCGGCCAGCGCTGCGATTTCCTCCGCTGGCAGGGCGCGGTTGAATATTGCCAGGCGTTCGAGGGCGCCGGCCCAGTCCCGCCCGCCATTGCTCTCGTCCCCGACCAGCAGCGTCAGCCCTTCCCAGTTGGACAAATCTCCCCCGACAAGGTCGGATTCGAGTGCGGGGGAGCCGTCGAGAAAGTAGCGAAGATTGCCCGGGGAGTAGGTGATGGCGAGATGGTGGAACTCGCCCGCGGGCAAGGTGCCCAGTCGAACTTCCGGAGCCGACCCGTTTTGTCCAGTGGAGGGTGTGCGCAGCAGGAAAACCAGCTCTCCGCCATCTTGGCCGAGCGTGAAATTCCGTGATCCCGACCCGGACGAAAACGTGACGATCCGGGCCGGCCCCCCCTGGTCGGGAGAATCGGACCGGACGACGGCAACCATGGTGAACCCGTTTCCGGCTCACATCGCATCCAC
>CAZKYJ010000305.1:0-6315 GCA_964556355.1 uncultured Verrucomicrobiales bacterium
TCGCCCACGAGTGGGGGAGCGTCACCGTTTTCCTCAACCGCGAGGGCTCGCTGGTCCGGCACGAGGATCCGGTTCTCGCCGCCAAGACCGGCTGGTGGAACGGCGTGACCGCCGGTGACCTCGACAACGATGGTGACCTCGATCTCGTGGCCACCAACTTCGGCCTCAACACCAAATACCACGCCAAGCCCGAGGCGCCCGCCCTGATCTACTACGGCGACCTCGATGGCAGCGGCCAGCGCCATATCGTCGAGGCCGAATTCGAGGACGGCAAGCTTTTCCCCGTACGCGGGCGCAGTTGCTCGTCAGCCGCCATGCCCTTCATTCGTGACAAGTTCGCGACCTACAAAGGCTTCGCCCTCGCCACCCTGCCCGAGATCTATCCGGTCGACCGGCTGGATCAGGTCGAGAAGTTCGCCGCCACCGAACTGCGTACCACCGTCTTCCGCAATGATGGCAACGCCGGCTTCCGCGCCGAGCCCCTCGGTTGGGAGGCGCAGGTCTCGCCCGCGTTCGGCGCTGTCATCGGAGAGTTCACCGGCGACACCGTTCCCGACATCGTCCTCGCGCAGAATTTCATGTCGCCCCAGCGCGAGACCGGCGTCATGGCAGGCGGCCTCAGCCTCCTCCTCGCCGGAAACGAGGGGGGGCTACCCCGACCGGTCGACCCCGACCGCAGCGGGATCGTCGAACCCGGCGACGCCAAAAGCCTCACCGTTGCCGACATCGACAACGACGGTCTTCCCGACCTTGCCTTCGGGCTCAATTCCGCGCCCGCTTCCGCCTTTCGCGCCGCCGGTGATCCCGCCGGCTATTTTTCGGTGCGGCTGGATACCCGCCGACCCGGAAACCGACCCGGCATCGGCGCCCGCGTCGCCGTCGCCACCGAAGACGGCACCGTCCAGACGGCCGAAATCCAGGCCGGTTCCGGCTACCTCTCCCAGGGGTCGCCGGTCCTCTACTTTGGCTACGGTGGGACGGCCGGCACCGTCAAATCGATCGTGGTGCGCTGGCCCGACGGCAGTGTTTCGACAGTGGCCGATCCACCGGTAGAACCGGGGAAGCGCCTGGCCCTCGGCCAGCCGTAGATCCGGTGGCCTCGCCAGTTGTCCTGCGGCACGTCAGCCCTAAATCCGCTCCAGAATTTGAAGTTTCCTGCGATACTCGTCGTCGTTCTCTCCCTCCCGGTCACGACCGTCTCCGCCGCCGACCGGCCCAACATCCTCTGGATTACCGCCGAGGATATGAGCCCGAACCTCGGCTGTTACGGCGACCCCGATGTGACCACGCCCCGCCTCGATGCCTTCGCCGGGGAGTCGGTTCGCTATACCCACGCTTTCGCCACCGCGCCGGTCTGTTCGCCGGCTCGCTCGTGCCTCATCACCGGGCTCTACGCCACCTCGCTCGGCACCCAGCGGCTGCGCTCCGCCTTCCCCATCCCCGATGAGTTCGTCCCGTTCACCGCAGCGCTCCGCGCCGCCGGCTACCGCTGCACCAACAACGTCAAAACCGACTACAACCTGGCCGGAGAGGCCGATTTCATCGCCCGTGCTTGGGACGAAAACTCGCCCCGGGCCACCTGGCGCAGCGCCGGGGATGGCCAGCCGTTCTTCGCCGTCCACAACCTCATGACCACCCATCAGTCGCGCACCAGCGTCTGGCCGGAGGAGCAGTTCGAGGAGGAGATCGGGGCGCGGCTCCCCGGCGCGGGACGCCACGATCCCGCTTCCCTAACACTCCCGCCATTCTACCCCGATTCCCCTGCGGCGCGGCAGGCCTGGGCGCGCTACCTCGACTGTATCGCCGTCATGGATAAGCAGGTTGGCAGACTCCTCGACACCTTGGAATCCGATGGTCTCGCCGACGATACCATCGTCTTCTTTTTCTCGGATCATGGGATGGGTATGCCGCGCGGTAAGCGCGTCCTCTACGACTCCGGGCTCCGTGTTCCGCTCCTTATTCGCGTGCCGGAGAAATGGCGGGCACTCGCCCCTGGCGCTCCCGGATCCGTGACCGACCGCCTTGTCAGCTTCGTCGATTTCCCACCCAGCGTGCTCGCCGCCTGCGGCCTGCCGGTGCCCGATCACTTCCAAGGACAAGCCTTCCTCGGCACCGACCAGCCCGCGGCAAGGGCGTTCGTCTTCGGCGCGCGTGACCGCGTCGACGAGGCCTTCGATGTCGCCCGGAGCGTCCGCGACGGCCGCTGGCTTTACATCCGCAATTACTTTCCCCACCTCCCATGGCTCCAGCCCGAGGGCTATTCCGACCAGTCCCCGTTCCGGCGCCGCCTCGCGAAAGACGCCGCACCGCGGCCGCGCGAAGAACTCTACGACTGCACGGCCGATCCCCACCAGATGCACAACCTGGCTGACGACCCGGCGAACGCCGGGCGCCTCCGGCAGATGCGCGACCAGCTTCAGGGGTGGCAGCTCCGCACCCGCGATCTCGGTTTCCTCACCGAGCCCCAAGTCTGGGAAAGGCTCGACGATGCCGAGACGCCGTGGCAACTCGGCCGCGACCCCGAGCGCTACCCACTCGCCTCGCTGCTCACTGCAGCTGGCGATGTCGACGGTGCCGTCGCGCGGATGCGCGAAGCGATCGATTCAGGTCAGCGCTACTGGGCGGCCGTGACGCTTGAGCCGGTTGGCCCGATCACCGACCAGCAGATCGACGCACTCGGCGGCGCGTTGGGAGATCCAGATGCGAGCGTTCGCATCGCTGCCGCCAGCGCCCTCGCCAACCACGGCAATCCAGACGAGGCCCTCCCAGTTCTCATTGCCGCGCTCTCGTCCGAATCTCCCGATACCGTCCTTCTCGCCGCCCGGGCGATCGAGCTGTCCATCCCGGATCCTGGATCTGCCGCCGCACCCATGCGCGCCGCCCTCGACCGCGCCCGCCAAGCCGAGTCCGCCGGAGATCCAATCGCGATGTTTATCCGCTTCAGTCTCGAAAGCGCGCTCGCTGAGGCGCGAGATTTCGAGCCCGAGTGAGGGGGATACCTCGGGTGAGGGAGAACGCGACGCGATCGCCAATCATGACGGATCGGCCGTCATCCACGGGCGGCGAATCCCGAGGCACAAACATGATTTTTTAGGCAGCTTCGATAGGAACGGTCCCGAGCGACGCAAGCGAATCTGGTGACTCTTGCCAAAACCCGCGAAGCAGGGCGACCCCGGGCGCCGGGTTCCGATTCATCGCGGACTGAAAGCCGGGCGATCGACCCCCGATCCACGGCCCGGCGTTGGCCGTCTCATCAAATCGACACGCCGACCGGTAGAACGGTGGCGCGTCGGTTCCAAAACCCGTTGGCGAAGTTTGCGAATAGCGCTCATCCTCTGGCGATGACCGAAGCCTTGCTCACCCTCGACCGCCCTCTCGACATGCACCTGCACCTCCGGGATGCGGAGATGCTCGAATTGGTGGCACCGCTTTCGGCGGAGACTTTCGCCGGGGCCGTCATCATGCCGAACCTCGTGCCGCCGGTCGATAGTCTGGAGGCTCTCGCCGCCTACCGCGGACGCATCGCTCGGGCGACGGTGGGGCATGGGTTTTCACCCTTCATGACCCTGTTTTTCCGTGACTATAGCGAGGCCGAACTGGCCGCGGCGCGCGAGCATCTCATCGGAATCAAGCTCTACCCCGCCGGGGCGACGACGAATTCCGAAGCGGGGGTCAAAGCGATCGACGCCGCGGAGCCGACCATCCGCCGGATGGAGGAGCAGGGGATTCCACTGCTCGTCCACGGCGAAACCCACGGGTTCGTCATGGATCGGGAAAGCGAGTTCTTGGCCATCTACCGGCACCTCGCCGAGACGTTTCCCAAGCTCCGCATCACCATGGAGCACATCACGACGGCCGGTGCGGTGGAGCTTTTGGACCAATACGAGAACCTGTTCGCCACCGTAACGCTGCAGCACTTGCTCATCACGCTCGACGATGTGGCCGGAGGCCTCTTGAACCCCCATCTCTTTTGCAAGCCGATCGCCAAGCGTCCGGCGGATCGGGACGCGTTGCTGGCGGCGGCTCTCGCAGCCAATCCCAAGCTGATGTTCGGGAGCGACTCGGCTCCCCACCCACGGAGCAAGAAGGAGTGCTGTGGCTGCGCGGCCGGCGTGTTCACCGCACCGATCGCCCTCTCGGTGCTCGCCGAGCTCTTCGCCGAACACGATTGCTTGGAGAAGCTGCAGCCATTCGTCTCCGACAACGCGCGAGCGATTTACGGCGTCGATCCGCCAGAGAAATCCGTCACGCTCGTAGCCGAACCCCAGCTGGTGCGCGAGATGTACGGCGAGACTGTCGTCCCGATGTTCGCGGGGCAAGAGATCGGCTGGTCGGTGCAGCACATCGAATTCAAGGGGGGAGGTCGCCCCGCATGAAGGTTCTTCGCCACGTTTTCGTCGGGCTGTTGCTGGCTCCGTTCGTCGTTGCCTCATCGACCGAGCCCGTCCCCCAGAAGGGCGCTGCCCGCCGCCACGCCGAAAAAGTCGAAGCCATCCGCACCACCAAATTCGATCTCCTGATGATCGGAGATTCGATCACGGCCAACTTCGACAAACCGGAGTACGCCGCCGTCTGGGAGGAATTCTTTGCTCCCCGCAAGGCGATCTCGCTGGGATACAGCGGAGGGCGCACGGAGAATATCTTGTGGAACCTGAACAACGGCGAGTTACAAGGTCAGTCGCCGAAGGTGGCGACCTTGCTCATCGGAACGAATAACTCCGACGACGCTAACTACGAGGACGTCGATTCGGCGGAGGAGATATTTGCCGGGACCAAAGCGATTGTCGAGTTGCTCCGCGAGCGTCTCCCCGACACCAAGATTCTCCTGCTGCGGATCTTTCCCCGGACGAATACCTACCAACACCCCGACGGGAGCGAGCGGGGGAGCGCGGAGAAACGCTTCGCGACGAACCTGCGGGCGGGAGAATTGGCCGCGTCCTTGGCGGATGGCAACGATGTTTTCTATCTCGACGTGAACCATGTTTTCCTCAAGCCCGACGGGACACTCGATCCCGATTTGATGCCCGACCAGCTCCATCCGTCGCCCGCTGGCGCGCGCGCGTGGGCGGTGGCGATGGAGCCGCTGCTGGCGTCACTGATGGGCGACGAAGCGCGGGTCTCCCCTCCGGAGAATAGCGCCCTCGTGCCTTTGCCGAAGATCGAGAACGATTTCTACGACTGGTGGCAACGCCACGAGGCGGTGATGGAAATCAAAGCTCCGCTCGACCCGGAGATCGTGTTGCTGGGCGACTCGATCACCCATCTCTGGGGCGGGCTCCCCGAGTGGGAGGGGCGCGAGGCAGGTGGTGAGCGCGCGTTCGCGAAGACGTTCGCGGGCAGGCGCGTCCTCAACCTCGGCTACGGCTACGACCGCATTCAGAATGTTTTGTGGCGGATCGATCACGGGGAGCTGCGCGGGCTGCGACCGAAGTTCGTCGTCCTCAATATCGGGACGAACAACCTATGGCCGTCGCAGAAGGCTCGGGGGAATTCGGTGGAGGAGATCGTGGAGGGGATCCGCGCGGTTATCCTCCGGCTCCGCGCGACCGTTCCCGGTGCACAGATCGTCCTGATGGGAGTGTTCCCTCGCGGCGAGAAGCCGGATGACCGGTCGCGGGCGAAGATCGTGGCGGTGAATGCCCAGCTGGCGCCGCTCGGCTCGGTGCCTGGTATCACCTTCCTCGATATCGGCGATCGGTTGCTCCAGCCCGATGGCACCATCGCGCGGGAAACGATGGGGGATTTCCTCCACCCGGGAGAAAGCGGCTACGCGATCTGGGGGGAGGCGTTGCGGGAGGTCATCGGGGAGTGACCCGGGGGCGCGTGGCGGGACCTACGCTCCCGTCATCTCCCAGAGGACGCCGCGGGTCTGCGAGGGTTCGATGAACGCGGCCCGGCCACCCCCTGGTGCCGGGTGCGGTTCGTTCGGCTTCGGGGAAAGGCCGTGGGCCGCGAGTTCACCCATCGCAGCAGGGACGTCGCCGACCTTCCAGCAAACGTGATGGAACCCCTCCCCGTGGATGTCGAGATGGTGGCTGAGCGGGTGGTCGGCGGTCAGGGGCTCGACGAGCTGCAGCTTCACGTTCCCCATGTCGAGATGGGTCAGGCGTACCCCGGGCCCGCTGAGCACCTCGCTGAGGATCTCGGGCAGCCCCAGCTGGTCGCGGTAGAACTTCAGTGCTTCGCCCGTGTCCCGCACGACGATGGCGATGTGATCGACCTCTTTGAACATGGCACTACTTCGCGCCCCGACGGGCGACTTGCGAATCAGAAAACTTCCGCGGGCTCATTCCCGTACGCTTCTTGAACGTCGCG
>CAZKYJ010000306.1:0-6300 GCA_964556355.1 uncultured Verrucomicrobiales bacterium
GAGCCGAGGTCAGCGATCTCGTAGCGCCCGTCATCCTGGCGGGCGAAGATAGCGTGGTGCCCCGAGACCCATGAGGCGTCGACGACGATCTGGTTGTCGTCGGCGCGCCCGAGGGTGACCTGGGCGGCATCGAGATCGAACTCCAGCTCGCTCTTCGAGCCAGCGTGAAAGGTGAGCTTGGCCATGGGTTGAAGGAAAGGGGGTTGGCTCCCCACGCGGGGGTGAGCGGCGGGCGACCCTAACCTTACGCTAAGTGTTCGCGATGGTCAACGGACGGCCGTGGGAGATCTCCCGAAAGTGGGGGTTTCCGCGGCTCACAGCTTGGCGAGGCGGGCGCAGACCTCCTCCACGTTTTCGCGGGAATTGAACGCGGAGATTCGAAAATAGCCCTCGCCGGCGGCGCCGAAGCCCGAGCCGGGAGTGATGACGACATTGGCTTCGGCGAGCATCTTGTCGAACATTTCCCAACTGGTGACCCCCTCCGGGCAGGCGACCCAGACGTAGGGAGCGTTCTGGCCGCCGTAGACGCTGAGCCCCAGTTGCTCGCAGGTCTCCCGGAGCAGCTTGGCATTCCCCATGTAGTGGTCGATGAGCGCGGCAACCTGCCTTTTGCCCTCGTCGGTGAAGAGAGCTTCGGCACCCCGTTGCACCGGGTAGCTGACGCCGTTGAATTTCGTGCTCTGGCGGCGCGCCCAGAGCGGGTGCAAGGCGTGCTCTGACCCGTCCGAGGCGTGGGCCTTGAGATCTTTGGGCACGACGGTGAAGGCGCAGCGCACCCCGGTGAAGCCCCCATTTTTGGAGAACGAGCGGAATTCGATGGCACAGCGGCGTGCGCCCTCGATCTCGAAGATGGACCGGGGGATGTCCGGATCTTGCACGTAGGCCTCGTAGGCGGCATCGAAGAGGATGATGGCGCCGTGCTCCAACGCGTAGGCCACCCAGGCTTCCAACTGCGGCCGCGTTGCCGCGGTGCCCGTCGGGTTATTCGGGTAGCACAGGTAGATGACGTCGACCGGTTGGTCGGGAATGGCCGGGACGAAATTATTCTCCGCCGTGCACGGGAGGTAGACGAGTCCCCCGTAGGCACCCGATGCGTCGGCGTCGCCGGTATTGCCCGCCATGACGTTGGTATCGACGTAGACGGGGTAGACCGGATCGGTGATGGCAAATGTGTTCCCCTGGCCGAGGATGTCGAGGATGTTTCCGGTGTCGCACTTCGAGCCGTCGGACACGAAGATCTCGTCGTCCGAGATGTCGATCCCGCGACCGCGATACATGTTCTCGCCGATGGCCTGGCGGAGGAACGGGTAGCCTTGCTCCGGGCCGTAGCCGCGGAACGTCTCGCGCTCGCCGAGCTCATCGACCGCCTGTTGCATGGCGTAACGCACCGCCTCGGGCAGGGGCTCGGTCACGTCGCCGATCCCGCAGCGAATGAGACGTTGGGCGGCTTCCGGATTGGCTTCGGTAAACGCGGTGACACGCCGGCCGATCTCGGGGAAAAGGTAGCCTGCTTTGAGCTTCAGATAGTTGTCATTGAGTTGAGCCATGGGGTGAGCACTAGAGAAGATGGGGCGAGGCGTGCAAGCCGAAATGATCCCAGCACCCCTCGAGAGATTTTGGAAAAATAAATCGAAGATCGTCGCCCGACGGACGTATTACCAAACGATTGACTGAAAATACAACCCTCGTTATAATTAATATATTTAAAGCGAGATGGTATATGGATTGCAGGGATGGCTGGCGCGTGCGTTGGCCGTGGTGGGCTTAGTCTTGTCGACTTTGGTGGGGGCGGCGGCGCTGGAAGCTGGAGAATTGGGGGCGGAGCACGCCTATTTTGTTGAGGTTGCCCGATTGCGAACGCAGTATCTCCAAGCGCTTCAGCGGCTGGAGGCCAGGATGGTGGACGATGCGGATATCGACAATGCGGTGGCCGTCCGCCGGGAACTCAATCGCTTCCGCCGGAATCATCAGCCACCCGATATGGCCAATAATCGCGCGCGACCCGCCCGGCTCTTGGATTTGCAGCGAATCTACGTAAACCAGATTGCGAAGCTCGACGGCGAGCTGGCGAGCGCGAAGCGGGGAAAGCGAGCGGTCGCGGCTAGCGGGGACTGAGTTGCCTTGCGGGGTAGCCGACAAGTCCTCCCCGACCGCCGAGCGCTCCCGCGTTGGCGGCAGCCGCCCGGGTCGCGCGGATGGCAGACTCTAAGGGGGGACAGTGGTTCAGGAGGGCGGCCAGAAACTCGCCGTGGTAAACGTCGCCACATCCCGTGGTATCAACGATCGTCGGGACGGCCTCCGCTGGGACAAAGGTGGTCGTCCCATCGGAGTGAACCCAACTGCCGTCCGCTCCGGCGGTGACACCCGCGATACCGGCACCGGATTGGCGCGCAAGATCCTGGGCGAGCACCGGCCCCGTAGCCGTCCCGCCAAGATACTCTTCCGCGAATGATTTCGCGACGATGAGGATGTCGGTTTGGGCGAGCAACGGAGAAAGTTCGGGGGCGTAACGGCCCGCGCCACCGTCGAACGAAATCCGCGTGCCGGACCGCTGGGCGATCGCCACAGCGGCGGCGGAAGCGTTGGGATGGCGCCCGTTGAGGTGGAGTATCTGCGCATTGGAAATGAGATGGGAGCAACGGGCATCGATGGTGGGTTCGGGCGCACTCGAGGGAAGGAAGCGGATGGCACGGGCACCATCAGAACGGCGAACCGTGATGGTGGCGATGGCAGATCTGGTGTCTGTAGTCGTTAAGATATGTGAAATATCGACTCCAAAACCTTCCAGTTCCCCGATGATGGCGCGTCCTGCCCAGTCGTCGCCTTGGGAATCGATCAGTGCGGTCGCGATGCCGGCCCTCGCGGCTGTGCAGAGGGCGGTCGCAACGGGACCTCCTCCCATTGTGATGATTGCTCGGGCGGGGGCGGTCGATTCGCCCGAAGGAAAGGCATCGACGAGGGTGATGAGATCGAGGGTGGCAGCGCCGATGCCGACGAGGCTTGGGGATGGGGTGCTCACGGGTCAGGATAGCCGGAAATGCTTGAAGTGCGCCTGGAGCTGTGCGCCATTTCTGCCGATCGTATGATTGAGACCGCCGAAGCATTGGAGAGATCCGCCCGCACCGACGCGAACCCTCCGGACGGGTTATCGCCCGAGCTCCGGTCGCTCTGGTTCACGAAGGCGGCACGATGGAAAGAGGCGCACGATGTGGCGCAGGATATCGACACGAAAATGGGGTCGTGGATCCATGCCCACCTCCACGTGATCGAGGGGGATCTGTGGAATGCCGGCTACTGGTACCGCAAGGCGGATCAGCCGGAGACCAAGCCGGAGAACCTCGAGGCGGAGTGGGTGCGTTTGGTGGAGGCGAATCTGTAGGGATTTCGCGATTGGCGCATCCCGATTCAAGTCACGTGATTTCTGGTTCCTGGGGTGAAAATTAGTGTGGTGATGCCCTGTTGGCGGGGGGATGGATCGGCGGTTGTGGAGCGGGCTCGTGCCGTGGGGGGGGCGGCAGATTGTTTTGAGGTCGTGGTCGCGGATGCTTCCGGGACGCTGGGTGAGAGCGATGCCCGAGCGGGGGGGTTTGTCTTGGTAGCGTGCGCTCCGGGCAGAGGAGGGCAGCTCAATGCCGGGGCGGCGCGCTGTCGCGGGGACGTGATTGTTTTCAACCACGCCGACACCTTGCTTTCGCCGGCGCATCTCTCGGCGGTGGCTTCCGGCCTGGGTGGGGCGGTCGGCGGGGCATTTTACAAAGCCCTGGGAAAACACCATCCGGCGATGGGGTGGACGGAGCCGTTCGTGCGCTGGTGGACGAGGCGCTTCGGGGTGCTCTACGGCGACCAGTCGGTATTCGTCCGGCGTGAGGTGTTCCTAGAGATGGGCGGCTTCCGCGAGATCCCTCTCATGGAGGATGTCGATTTTTCGCGGCGGCTGCGCGCGGCGGGGGAGGTGCGGCTATTGGATCCCGTGCTGGAGACGTCCATGCGGACGTTCCGCGAGCGGGGTTATCTGAGGACGAAGTTGCGAAACATGGTTTTTGTTTGGGCATTCCAGCTCGGAATCGCATCGCCCGGGACGCTTTATCGGTGGTATTATAGAAAAAGGACGAAGGATGACGGATGACGGATGACGTTTTGATCGGAACGGTGGTGACCTACAAGCATCTCAGCGTGGAGCGGGTGCGGTCCTTGATGGGGGAGGGGTTCGAGAGTTTCGAGCTGGCGTTCGTCCATGACCTGGCGGGATTTGCGCTCGGCGATCTGGCCTTGGGGATGCGGGACGTCGGGGCGACGATCTCGTGCGTGGGCGTCTACGGGAATCCGCTGATCGAAGCCCGCACCGAAGCGGCGCTACGGGACGCGATCCGTTCGGTATCGGCGTTCGGAAGCGATCTTGTCTGCTGTTTTACCGGTCGGGTGACGGGGGCGTCGATCCCCGAGTCGATCCCGCGATTCCGGGAAGTCTTCGCCGAGATCCTCCGGGAGGCGGCGGATCTCGGCGTGCGGGTGGCCTTGGAAAACTGCCCCCAAGGGGGCACATGGCAGTCGGGCGACCGGAATCTGGCGCACAACCCGGCGGCCTGGGAACTTCTCTTCGATGCCCTCCCGGCGGACAATCTCGGGCTCGAGTGGGAGCCGTGCCACCAGATGTGCCAGCTCATCGATCCCATGCCGCAGCTCGAGGTGTGGGGCGACCGCATTTTCCACGTGCACGGCAAGGACGCGGAGATCGACCGGGAAACGCTCGAACAGTTTGGGGCTTACGGACCCGAGCGGTTCGCCCACCACCGGTTTCCGGGGCGGGGGCAGAGCGACTGGGGGACGATCATCGATGCGCTGACGGCGGCTGGCTACCGGGGCAGTGTCGACATCGAAGGCGCCCACGACAGCGGCGTGCCCCCGGAGAAAGAGGACGAGGCGCAGCGGGATGCGCTGGCCTTTTTGAAGGCCGCCCGCGGCTCCGGTCAGGAAACGAGGTAGGCGGCGATGGAATCGACGACCAGGTGTCCCTGTCGGGTGAGCCTGAGGTGGCTCCCGTCGAAGACCGCCAGCGAACCGGCGGCGAGGTCGTCCAGCTTCGGGCGCTGCTCGGCGGTGAGGTAGCTCGCTGGCAAACCCTCCCGGGTGCGGAGCTGGAGGGCGAGCCGTTCGAGGGCGAAGTCCTCGGGGGTGAGCGACTCGCATTCGCGCGGAGCGAAATCGCCCGCCGCATACCGCGCGGTGTCCTTCACGGTCGTCCAGCGGTTCCTGGCGACGGTCGAGACGGCACCGGGTCCGAGGCCGAGGTAGTCGGCACCGCGCCAGTAGGCCTGGTTGTGCTGGGAGCGATGGCCGGGGCGCGCGTAGTTCGAGGTCTCGTACTGCTCGAATCCGGCGGCACCGAGCCGGTCGATGGCGGTGGTGAAGAACGCGGCGTTCTGGTCGGGGTCGTCGGTGTAGGTGCCGGCCGCAAAGCTATCGAAGAACGGGGTGTCCTGTTCGTAGGTCAGGTTATAGGCGGAGATGTGATCCGGGCGGAGCGCGATGGCGGCGTCGAGCGATCCCTCCCAGCTGGCGGGAGACTGGCCGGGGATCGCGAACATCAGGTCGGTGCTGACGGAGGAGATCCCCGCTTCGCGCAGCAAGCCGAATGAGCGCCGGGCGGCCTCGGGGGAATGGTCGCGCCCGAGGGTTCTCAGGACGGTCGGATCGAACGACTGGATCCCGAGGCTGACGCGGGTGATGCCGAGAGCGGCCATGAGATTGGCTTTGGCGGCATCGAAGGTGGCGGGATTGGCCTCCAGCGACCACTCGGCGAGCTCCGAGAGGTCGAGGTGATCGGCGAGTCCGCCGAGGAGGGAGGTGAGGTGGGTCTGGCTGAGCAGGCTGGGGGTGCCTCCGCCGAGGTAGATGGTGTGTGGCCGCACTCGGACAGCTAGCTCGGCCTCGCGGTGGCGCAGCTCGGCCAGGAGGGCGCCGACGAGTTCGCCGGCGCCGGTTTCGCCCGGCTGGTGCTTGTAGAAGCTGCAGTACGGGCAGATCCGGTGGCAGAACGGGATGTGGAGATAGAGGTGGCGGATCACGGGCGGTGGCGTCGGTGAGGGGGGACGAGTGCAACAGATTCGGGCGGTGCGCGAGGAATCGATCGCACGCAGCCCCTCGGGGCTAACAAAGTTGTTCTGAGTGGCGGACGCTGGGTCTCCGCGCTACGGGAAACGGTGTGACCCCAAGGCTGGAAAAGGACATTCTCCGTGACGTTTCGCGTTCGTTCTATCTCACGCTGCGCCTTCTGCCGCCCGTCTTGCGCGGGCCGATCAG
>CAZKYJ010000307.1:0-6283 GCA_964556355.1 uncultured Verrucomicrobiales bacterium
CTTGAGGCCATCGACACCCTTCTCGCCATCCAGGACGCGCAGGACATCCAATCGCTCGACAACGACGCGCTGGGCGACCTTCTCTTCTAGCGCCCCACCACCACCGCCCAGTCCACCGGCGGGGCATCCAGCTGGTGGAGTTCCCACGCGTAAACCGCATCCTCGTCGTGGGGGTTCATCTCGGCGGCGAAGGCGAGAAAATATCCCGCCATGGCCACGTTGGTGGCGCCGGCGCTCTCTTGGAGGAGCTCGCCCCGCGTCCGGAGGATCTGCGCCAACACGTCCGGCGGATAGGACGTCGCCACCGCCCTCGGACGCGCACCTTTGGCCAGGGCCGCATCGGTCGCCAGCGCGGCGCGGCAGCGGGGGGCGAGGAGCAGGGCGACGCCGAGCATGCGCCGGGCCAGGTAGGCGGAACCCGCATCCTCGTCACCCGTCACTCGGGGAGCGAGGACGTTCGCGCAGTAGGCGCTCAGCTCGACCGCGATCTCTTCACCCTCGTGCTTGATCATCGCCAGCTCGTGGTAGGGCGAAGCGCGGGGCACGTCGGCCACGGGGCGGTAGATCCCCTCGGCCGCACCCGCCGTCGCCAGCACCCCGAAAAAGAACAGGCCGATGATGGGACGGAGGAAGACCATAGGAGCACGCTACCGACGCCACCATCACCAAGCCCACCACCCGCCGCAAGGCGAATCCGCACCGCTCGGCGGGGTCGGCACGAGAGCGGGCGCCGGCAGCGGAGGCTGCCGGAACAACTTGGGGTCAGGGTGCAAATCTTGACCAAAGGTGGAGAGCTGCGCCGGCTGCTCCGGGATCGCCCGGAGCCGAAACTGTCGGCTCCGCGCTCACCGCCCACTCGATACAGAATCGCCCGTCCCGCGAGATCGCCCATCTCGCGGGACGGGCGATCTCCGGGCGGGTAGAACCCGGTGCCCGTGTTGCCGGATTGGGGGATTAGGGACTGTGGCTGTGGCTGTGGCTTCCCGGACTTCTTGCCCGCTCCCCGCCGTCGATTGACGCTGATCCGGTGCGTGTCCATCGTGACGTTCTCGCCATGGGCATCGAAATCGAACGGAAGTATCTCGTCACTGGAACGCCTCCCGCGGGGGAGCCATCAACGATCGTGCAAGGCTATCTTTCGCTGGATCCGGAGCGCACGGTGCGTGTTCGGATCAGGGCGGACAGGGCGTATATCACCGTCAAAGGGATCTCGGTGGGCGCGGCGCGAGCCGAGTTCGAGTACCCGATCCCCGTGGACGATGCGAGGGCGATGCTGGCATTGGCCGTCGGTTCGATCGTTGAGAAGGTGCGCCACCGAATTCCGGTGGGAGAACACATTTGGGAGGTCGACGTGTTTGCTGGTGCCAACGCGGGTCTCGTCGTTGCCGAAATCGAGCTCGCGTCCGAGGATGCCCCGTTCGAACGCCCGGGATGGATTGGTGCCGAAGTCACCAGCGACCACCGCTACATGAACGCCCGACTTGCCCGGACTCCCTTCTCGTCGTGGTAGGATCCGGCGCCCCACCGTCAGGCGCCCTGCGCGAGGCGGTCAAGGATCTCCGAGCAAAGCGCCTCGTAGGCCTGCGCTGCCGGACGCGAAGGTGTCGTCACCATGACCGGTTCCCGCGCGAGTCCCATATTCTCCACGTCGACCGAGAACGGGATTGTCGCCCGCAAGATATTTGGGTTTTCTCGGCGGAGGATGTCCATCGTCTCGGAGTGGAGCCGCTTCTGCGCCTGAACCATGGAGAAGAACGGGGTCAGCCGATCGACGGGAAGTTTCTCGCTGACGAAAAATTCCCGCAACTGCTCGAGGGTCCGCTGGGATAGCGTCGTGGGGATCACCGGCACGAGGATGAGATCGGAGGCCCGAAAAACGTTCTCCGAGAGCAGGGTGATATTGGGCGGACAATCCAGGACCACCACGTCGTAGTCGTCCGCCAGCGTCTCCAGGAGCTTCCGGAGCTGTTTGCGGGACTTCTTCATGCGGTCGAGCAGGATATCGAGATTTCGGTAGCCGATATTTGAGGGGAGGATGTCCAAGCCCGGGTAGTCCGACTCGCGGATATTCCGCCGTAGTTTGGCGTCCTCCAGCCGATCGGAATCGACCTTGAACTTCGCGGCGGGGCTGATGCGGAAGTAGTAGGCAGACGCGCCCTGGGGGTCGAGGTCGGCGAGGAGGACGCGGCGGCCGGCGCGCTGGAGCGCATAGGCCAGATTGACGGACAGCGCCGTCTTCCCGACGCCCCCTTTGATGCTATACGACGAAACGACGATCATGAGTCCTATTTCCGCTTCGGGGCGCGCCGGGACGAGGACCGGCCGAAGGTATTCCGGAAAAGCCCCCGCATTTCCTTGCTACAGAACGCCCGCAGATCGGCGAGGATCCGTTTTCGCTCGCCGAGCTGCCGGTCGTAGAGGGCGGTGGCCAGCCCCCCGATGGCCAGGGCCATTTCCGCCCCGTCCTCGAACTCCCTCCGGTGGAAATCCTCGAGCAAGGTCTGTCGCTGCACGGTGTAGTCATTGAAGGCACCCAGCCGATTTTGCAGCTTGCGCAGCGAGGTCACCATCGTCTCCGTCGCCCCAGCCGACTCCAGCCCCCGGGAAAACTCGAGGAGATAGCGCAGTTTCTTGCACTCGATGCGCAGTGCGTGCACCTCGTTGTCCGGTGTCTTGCCGTCGGTTTTCCGAGCGGCTTTGACGATCTTCCGGTAGCGCCGGTAGATCGTCTCCGCGACGAAAGGGCCGATCGATCGTGCGGACTGCGCCCCCTTCGGCTGCCGGTCGGCCTCGGCAAAAAAGCGCTCGAGCTCTTCGATCGTCCGGAGATAGCTCCGGCTTCCCAGATACCGGGCTACCGCCACCTGCTCGTGGGCGCGCGCCGTTGAAACCTCTTGAAACCAAGTCGAGAGACCGGCGCGCAATTCGGACGGCAGGAGGCTCTCGTAGCGGCGGCGGCTCAGCAGGGCGACATCGCAGTCCCGGAGCCGGTTGGTCTTTCGCGCGATTCGTGCCAGCAGGGATTTGACCCGTCGGGTGGGAGCCGCTCCGTAGACGCCTTTCACCAGGCTCACCACCGATCGGGCTTTGCGCAGGCAGACCCGGTAGTCGTGCAGGAACTCGGAATCGACATCGTCGCGGATGCCCGATTCGCAAGTCCGCGCCAGTCTCAACAGCTCGCCACTCAGCAGGCTCACCGCCTCCCGGGCGGACATATCGGGCGCCAGCTCCACCTCCAGGCGCATCGGCGGACGGTCCGGCTCGAAGCCGGCATGATGGAGGAGTTCGACCAACGGGGCTGCCGTCGCAGGTCGGGCACCCGTGGCGTTCAGGTGCTCGATGACGGCTCCGGCGTCAGCGTCGTACCCGCGCAGGGGGCGAACGACCGCTCGGTAGACGGTCCGTCCCCCTCCCGACGCGCCGGCACACTTCCACTCCGCAAACCCAATCCGGCAGACCGTCTTCTGCAACGGGTTGAGGGCCTCGACCAACGCGCTCCGCCATCCCACGCTGCAACGGCGCATCACCGACCGCACTCCGAGCAAGGGAACCAGAGCATCGCGGAGGCGCTCGTCCCAGAAATCTCCGGGGCAGCGCTCGGGGGCGTCGGAAGACCGGGGGACGACCACCCGCGGCTCGCCATCCTCGAGCGAGAGCAATTCCCACGTATCGGCGCGCGACAACAAGACGCATCCGCTCGACCAAATCCGCCAGTCGAAGGTATCCCATACCCCGAACTCGCCGCTTTCGGCCGGGCGCTCCCGCAGCGCGAAGGAACCGGCGAGCGCCGCCATGAGCCCCCGGACGTCCCAATCGTCGGGACAGGCAAAGTGCCCGCCTTCGCCGTCAACCAATTCCGGAGCCCGTGCCATGGTTTTCCTTGAGGTAGTCTTCGATCCGTCTCTCCACGATGCGTCGCACGCTGGTGTCGTCCTCCACCTTGCGGTGCTTCAGCGCCTTGGGTTCTTGTCTTTCGCCATCGCTCCTCAGCCAACGCCCGGCGGGCGGTAACATCATGCTACTACGACGTCACTCCCAGTCAAGACGAGGGTCCGCCCGCGGATGGCGCGGGATCCACCAGCGGCACAAAATCGGGGTCAGGGTGCAAATCTTGACTATCCCCGAGATCGGAAGGTGCGCCGGGCAGGCCGGTTGGGTGCTGCCCGTTTGAACGTTCCCGCCCGCGGGGGCGGATCACCGATCTGCGGTGGTGCGCCGCGCGCGCGTTCCTGGAGTCAAAACAAATAGGGCACCCCCTCCGGCATGACGACCACGCGGTCGCGCAGCCCCCTGCGTTCGGCCTCGCTGCGGAGCCGGGCGACGGGTTCGTCCATGGGTTCGTTGCCGAGGGGGAACGTTCCGTAGTGCATGGGCACCATGATTTTGGCCCCGAGCTGCTCGAAGGCGTCGAGCGCCTCCTCCGGGTTCATGTGCACTTCCCGCCCACTGGGTGCGTTGTAGGCGCCGATGGGCATGAGGGCGACGTCGATGGGGTGGTGGCGACCGATTTCCTCGAATCCGTCGAACATCGCGCTGTCGCCGGCGTGGTAGATACAGATCCCAGGGGCTTTGACGATATAGCCTCCGAACTGGCGGTGGGTATCGTGGACGAACCGTGCGCCCCAGTGGGCGGCGGGGGTGAAGACGACCTCGAGTTCCTTCTCGTTCCGCTTGTCCCAGTAGGCCATTTCGTGGACCTCGCTGAAACCGCGGCGCCGGACGAGGCTGCCGACGCCATGGGGCACGAGGATCGGCTGGCGGTTGGCGATCTCGCGCAGGCTCCGGATATGCAGGTGGTCGTGGTGCGCATGGGTGATGAGCACCATATCGATGTGGGGGAGGTCGCGGATGGCGATCCCCGGGTGGCGCACCCTTTTGAAGACGCTCAGCCACATGGCCCAGTTCGGATCCACGATGACGTTCTGCCCACCGATATTGAGGAGGAAGCTGGCGTGGCCGATCCATGTGATCGCCGCCTTGCCCACGTCCGCCGCCGGAAATTCGGGCGTTTGCACGAGGCCGCCCCGCCGGGAAAACAGGCTGGGGAGGATGGTTTTTCCAAGGAACTGGACGTTGCGCTTTTGCCAGCCTTTTTTGGGGAGAATCCCGACCTGGAGGTGGTTGACCTCCTTGGTAACGGGGCGTCGGAAGCTTTGGGTTTTCTTGCGCAGTCGGGCGATGGCCTCGTCGATCGGCTCTGTTGACTCGGGTTCCTCCACGGCAGAATAGTTGAATCTAACGGTGCGCTCCCCACGAAAACAAGTCCCGATTGATCCGCTTCCGACCGCTCAGGATGATACGGCCGCGACCGGTGACAAGGACGCGTTCCGCCGCAGGGCGCGCGCCGTCCTACGGGAGATTCTCCCGGCCAAGCGGGCGGAGCGGTCGGCCAGAATCCGTGCGGCGCTGCGAGCATCCGGCGCGCTGCGGCCGGCTACCACCGTGCTGGCCTTCGCGGCCTTGCCTTCCGAGCCCGACCTCGTCCCGCTGATCGCCGAGTTTCCCGAAGTGCGCTTCGCATTCCCGAAAACCGGGCGGGAGGGGCAGCTCACGCTCCATGTGGTGGCCGACGCCGACCAGCTCCGGGCGACGGCCTGCCGCATCCGCGAGCCCGATCCCGCCAGCTGCCCCGAGGTATCGGATTCGGCAATTGCGGTCGCGCTCATCCCGGGTCTGGCCTTTGATCCCAAGACGCTGGGACGGCTCGGTCGCGGCGGAGGATTCTACGACCGGCTACTCGCGCGCGCCGGATTCCGCCCCCGCCGCGTAGGCATCGCCTTCGCCGAGTAGCTGATCGAGGGCATCCCTCTCGATCCGCACGACCAGCCCGTCGACGAGATCGTCACGGGCGCACCGGATTCACGGGCATAGACGGAATAGTGGTCGGCCAAATTTGCTCAAGCTTCCAGCCGCCGCATTGTTACAATATCGCAAGGTCTGGCGTAATTTCGCGACCGCCCGGTTCCCATGCTTCCCCTCCTCAATTCCCGATCCGGGCTCCCCTGCCGCGGACTCGCAGCCATCTTGTCGCTAGCGCTCGGCGGCGGCACCTTCGCCGGTGCCGCGCCGGTGATCAACGAGATCATGTTCCGGCCGTTCGGGCTGCCTGAGAACCCCGCGGAGGAGTTCATCGAGATCCACAATCCGGACGCCGCCCCGATTGATCTGGGTGGCTACGCCTTCGACCGAGGCATCACCTTTACGATCCCGCCGGGGACGACGGTTCCGGTGGGAGGCTACCTCGTGGTCGCCTCCGATGTCACCACGTTCGCGACCGTCCACC
>CAZKYJ010000308.1:0-6282 GCA_964556355.1 uncultured Verrucomicrobiales bacterium
CCAGCGGCACGGTCGACGCCGCCATCGGTAACCAGCCCGCCACCGCCAGCGGCGGCGCCCGCCCGTTCGACGGGCTCATCGATGACGTGCGGCTCTATGCCCGGGCGCTGACGGCGGAAGAGATCGCGATCATCCGGGATGCGGGAACCTCGACCAACGTCCCCCCGTCCGCGGCCATCGCGACCCTCCCGTCCCATCTCACCCGCGCGGCGCTCGCCGATCTCAACGGCACCACCGCCGACGCCGAGGACGGCACGCCGCCCGGCACCTGGTTCTCCGATGTCACGGGGCCTTTCGAGCCGTCGGGCGGCGCGCTTCCCGACGGCCGCCACACCGTCGTCTTCACCGCCCGCGACGCATCCGATTCGGCGGTTTCCGACAGCGCGACGATCACCGTCGTGCCCGGTTTCGGCGGATGGCTGGACGATCGCTCGCTGGTGGATCCGGCGGGCGACGACGACCGCGACGGGCACGTCGAGCTGATCGAGTACGCGTTCGCCTCCGACCCGCATCGTGCGAGTTCCTTGCCGGTCGAGAGCGCGTTTGGTGGCACCATGCATTCCCTGACGTTCATCCCGAATCCCGACGCCATCGACCTCGAGTATGTGGTGCAGTTCGGGGAGAGCCTCGAGGCGTGGCTCGATGCGCCGGTCCATGTGCCCGACGGGAGCCCGTCCGGCGCGATCAGCCGCGGGTCGGTCCTCCCGTTTTCGCGCGTGCTGGTGCGGGAGCATCCGTCCCCCGCAGGCGCTACCGGTAGGCAATAATCCCCGCCGCGATTTCTTCGGCGAGGATCTGGCGGAACCACGTGCTGTTGCAGCGCTGGCGCTCCCAGGAATTACTGAGGAAGCCGCACTCGACGAGGGCGGCCGTGCAGCGGGTGTTGCGCAGCACCGAGTAGCTCCTCGACTTGATGCCGCGGTTCGTGGTGCGGATCCTCCCGGCGAGCCGCCCTTGGATACGGGAGGCGAGGGATCGGCCGCTGCTGCTCATGTAAAAACTTTCGATCCCCTTCACGCTGCGGTTCCAGTGGGCGTTGAAATGGATACTGACGAAGACCGCGCTCCGGTAGCGGTTCGCCTTCGCCGCCCGGTTCGCCAGGGTGACGTAGTAGTCGGACGAGCGGGTGAGCACCGCGGAAACGCCGCGCTTTTTCAGGAGGCTCGCGATGCGCTGGCACAGGTCGAGCGTGAGCCGTTTCTCGGGGACGCCCCCCCACTTCGCCCCGTTGTCGTGCCCGCCGTGGCCGGGGTCGAGGACGACCGTCGAAAAGCGGGCAGCCTCCGCCTTCGGCGTGGCCATCGGGAGCATGCCCGCCCCGAGAAGTCCGAGAATCGCTCGGCGTCCAAGCGGGCGCGAACCGGACGGGAACGGCGATTCTGCAGGTGGATTTGGGGCCTCGATTTCCATGGAAAGAAGAGTGCTATGATATTTATAATAAGTATCGTTTATTTATCAATTCAAGTGAAATATCCGGTAATGTGAGCGATTTCTTGCTGGGGAAAATCCAGATTGCCACGGGGGATTTCGTTGATAGACTTGTCGGCTCTCCGCCCGGGCTGCCGGAAACAGGGGAGGCGAACGCGGTTCAGCGTCTGTTTTGCTGCCCGCAATGGAATGGCGAAGCGGTTGACGTGGTGGATCGCTCTGGCCAATGCCCAATACAATTCTCAAACTGATTTCATGCAAGACACTTTCAGGATACTGACGCCGATCCTTGGCCTCGTGGGTCTGGTCGCGGCCTTCGGGGTTTTCCGGTTCATCAAGGGCAAGCCTGCGGGCGAAGGGGTCGCGGCGGAGATCGCAGCCCAGATCCACAAGGGCGCGATGGTCTTCATGCGGCGCGAGATGATCCTCATCGGGATTTTTGCCCTGATCATCGGGGTCGCCCTCCTTTTCAAAGACGCCCACGAGGCGGGGGCTTTCTTCTACGGGGCGATCTGCTCGTCGTTCGCGGGCTTCGTCGGGATGTACACCGCGACCAAGGCGAACGTCCGCACGGCGGTCGCCGCCCGTGATAAGGGGGCGGCCGAGGCTCTGAGCATCGCGTTCTTCGGCGGTTCGGTCATGGGGCTGACAGTCGCTTCGATGGGGCTGCTCGGCTTGGGAACGCTTTTCATCCTCTACGGGCAGGAAACGGACAAGGCCCATATCATCCACGGCTTCGCCATGGGTGCCTCGCTGGTCGCGCTTTTCTACCGGGTGGGCGGCGGCATCTTCACCAAGGCCGCTGATGTCGGCGCCGATCTGGTCGGCAAAGTCGAGGCCGGAATCCCCGAGGACGATCCGCGCAACCCCGGGGTCATCGCCGACAACGTGGGCGACAACGTGGGTGATGTCGCGGGCATGGGCTCGGACATTTTCGAATCCTACTGTGGTGCGCAGATCGCGACGATCGCCATCGCGGCGACGCTCGCGCTCACGGAGACCGGCCAGGCATTGGTCGCGAAGCTGGGAGCCGATGCGACGACGCTGATGTACCTCCCGCTGGGGCTGACCACGGTGGGGCTCGTCTGCTCGCTCCTCGGAATCCTCTTGGTGAAGATGGTTTCGGGCAAGAACCCGGCCAGCGCGCTGCGCATCGGGACGATCGGCGCGGCGCTCCTCTTTGTCTTTGCCGCCTTCGCAGTCACGAAAGTGCTCGGCGTCGGGGTCAGCGCCTGGGCCTGCGTCGTCGCCGGGACGGTCGGTGGCATCGTCGTCGGCTTGGCCACCGAGTATTACACGGGTGGCAAACCCGTGCGCGACATCGCCCACAGTGGCGAGACCGGTGTCGCGACGGTGATGATTTCCGGCCTCGGTGTCGGCCTCCGCTCGGTGGCGATCCCCGTCTTCACGATCGCCGCCATCATCCTCACGGCGAACCACTTTGCCGGGCTCTACGGGGTGGGGCTCGCGGCGGTCGGGATGTTGGGAACCGTGGGGATCACCATGGCCATCGATGCCTACGGGCCGGTTGCCGACAACGCCGGCGGGATCGCCGAGATGGCCGCGATGGGGCCTGACACCCGCAAGATCACCGATTCTCTCGACGCGGTGGGCAACACCACCGCCGCCATCGGCAAGGGCTTCGCCATCGGGGCGGCAGGGCTCGCCGCCCTCGCACTCATCGCCGCCTTCATCAATGCGGTGCGCGTCCACAACCCCACGTTCGAACTCCTGCTCAGCGACCCCCTCGTGCTCGTCGGTATATTCATCGGGGGCGTCATCCCGTTCCTCAACGGTGCCATCACGATGGATGCCGTCGGGGAGGCCGCCCAGGACATGATCGCGGAGATCCGCCGCCAGTTCAAAGAAATCCCGGGCCTGCTCGAGGGCAAGGCCAAGCCAGACACGGAGAGCTGCGTGGAGATCGCCACGGCCGCCGCCACCAAGCGGATGATCCTGCCGGCCGCCATGGCGGTGGGCACCCCGGTTCTCGTCGGCTTCATCCTCGGGGCGACCGCGCTCGGAGGAATGCTCGTGGGTGCCCTCCTCGGCTGCATCCTTCTCGCGCTCTTCATGTCCAACGCGGGCGGTGCCTGGGACAACGCCAAAAAGTATGTGGAAGAGGGGAACTTCGGTGGGAAGAACTCCGAGACGCACAAGGGCTGCGTCGTGGGCGATACCGTTGGCGATCCCCTGAAGGACACCTCCGGACCTTCCATGAACATCCTCATCAACGTCATGGCGATCGTCAGTCTCGTGATTGCGCCCCTCCTCGAGCTCGACGGGCTATTCTGAGATACGGAAGTGTTGACAGTTAAGGATCGCAGCGCTCCTCTTCACCCATGACGATCCGCCAGCGCGCCCGCCAGTTCCAGCGTCCTGGGCGCCTGGTGGTATTGCTCGTCCTCACCGTCATCGGGGCCGTCTTGCTCCTATCGTCGCTCATCGTCCTGGGGATCATGATCGTCCGGCGGGACACCGCCTACGGTATTCTTTTCCTCAAGTGTTTCGGGGGCTACGTCGGAATTCGGATCACCACCTACATCTTCGCCCTCAAGGTGCGTTGCCCGCTCTGCCATGGCCCGGTATTCCATGAAAAGCGGTGCACCAAGCATCGCGACGCCCGGAAGATCGGCCCGCTGAGCTACCGGCTTTCCACCATCCTCGATACCTTGGCGGACGGGATTTTCACCTGTATGTATTGTGGTACGCCCTTCCGGCTGAGGAAGTAGCGGCATGCGAGCTGCTTCCAGCGGGGAACGAGCCGAGAACGATGCCCAATTCCGAGCCCCACAAGAGTTACCACCTCGCCTACGTCTTCGAGCGCTTCCCGTCCTACACCCAGACATTTTGCGTCCGGGAAATCATGGCGCTATGCGAGTCCGGCGTGCGCCCCTTGGTATTCTCCATCCGCGACACGAGTGACGAGGGCAACTGCGACCTCGGCGACGCCTGTCGCGACCGGGTTCACGTCCTTCCGCCCGAGAAGGAACTGGTCGATCTCATCAAAGAGTGGAAGGACGCACGCCGCTTCCCGCAGGACGTCGTCCTGACGCTGCGCCACTGGGGCGAACGCCCGGACAAGATGCGGATCTACGAGGCCGCCTACATCGGCCTGAAGATGCGGGAGGCGGGTGTCGGGCACGTGCACTGCCACTTTGCGGGAATCGCCGCCCGCACCTGCTGGTGGATCCGCCAGTTCTACGGGATCACCTTCAGTTTCACCGGGCACGCCAACGACCTCTTCTGCGATGAGACCCCCTCCGGCGGTCCCGTCGATCTGGGCGCGCTATTCGAGGGGGCGTCGCTCGCCGTCACCGTGAGCGACTTTACGGCGGGCTGGCTCCGCAGGAAGTTCCCCCGGTGTGCGGACAAGATCGTCCGGGTCTACAACGGCCTCGATCTCAGGCCGTTCGGTGCCGTACCGCCATTGGGTTCGGGCGAGCGGGGAGGCGACGGCCGCCCGCTCGTCCTCAGCGTCGGGCGTCTCATCGAAAAGAAAGGCTATGCCACGCTCATCGGTGCCTGCGCCATCCTCCGCGACCGGGGGGTTCCTTTCCGCTGTATTCTCGTCGGCGACGGTCCCTTGGAAGACGCGTTGGCCTCCCAGATCGCCCGGCTCGATCTCCGTGACCAGGTCACCCTAGCCGGTCCCAGACCATTCGGCGACGTGCTCGACCTCCTCGGGCAGGCCCGGGTTTTCGCCCTGGCCTGCGCCACCGAGCGCGACGGGGGAATGGACAATCTCCCGACCGTTATCATGGAGGCCATGGCCGCCGGGCGTCCCGTCGTATCCACCCGGCTCGCCGGCGTCCCGGAGATGGTCGTCGATGGCAAAACCGGCCTGCTGCTCGATGAGGGGGACACCCCGGGAATCGCCGAAGCGCTCGCGGAAATCCTCGCCGATCCCGCAAAGGCCTCCGCCATGGGCGAGGCGGGAAAGCGGCGCGCCCAGGAGCTTTTCGCGCGCGAGGCCACCATCCGCTCGCTTGTCAGCCACGTCTTCGCCGCCGGCATGGTGCCCATCGATCCCAACCTGCGCGCCGCCCACCCGACACTCGCCGACGCCTGCCGCCGCCAGTGGTGGAAACGCCTCCGTCGCGCCCTCGGCGCCGACCGACCCCGTCGCCCCGAAGGCATCATCCCCGCCGGCGCACGCTGAAGCCGATCGATCCGCCGTCGCCGCCCGCAATCCGCAACCATAAACTGCCCGCCATGATGACGGCACGGCACCGGTATGGCAACCGGACTGAGTATTTCGCGATTTTTGATACTTAAACTTGCAATACTGTTCGGATTTCTTAATCATTGTGGGAACCCAGTGATCCCCATGCCATGAAATCCGACCAGCCGATCCCGAACGAGCCCACCGTCATTCAAAAAGGGGGGCTTGCCCCGAACCGGGCGGCACCCGCTCCGGCGCGGGAGGATCGGACGGGACGCCGCATCGCCGTCGCATCCACGCTGATGGTTGCCGGGATTGCCTGCGTGGGAGTCGCCGTCAAGATGGGCGGGCTGAGCGAGGCCAACACCTATCTCCGCGGGGAGGTCGCCGAGCTCGGCAAAGCCAACGGCGCGCTGGAAGAAAAAGCAGGGTTCCTCGCCAGCCTCCGCCAAACTCTCATCACCAAGCTGAACCTCTCCGAGGAGAAACGCGTCGAAATGGAGGCGATCGCCGCCCGGCTGGAGACCGACAAACAAGAGCTTGGCACCGAGGTTGCCACCCTGACCGGCACCGTGAACGTGCTCATGGACAAGGTCACGGCCAACAAGGTCACGATTGCCTCCCTCGAGCAGGACGGGCGCGAGAAGGATGGCGCGATCGCCGACCTCGAGGGCGTCCGGGATCGCCTC
>CAZKYJ010000309.1:0-6254 GCA_964556355.1 uncultured Verrucomicrobiales bacterium
ATGCTGACGTACATCACGTTGGGGAGGCTGGTTCCGATATTGAGATCGCGGCTCCACGTCTTGTTCCCTGATGAACTGCTGGAGATGTCCCTCGAGAAATGCATCTGTCCCGTCGTGGTATTGAGCACATTGCCCGCCCCGTCGCTGTAGACCGCCTGGGTCTGCTGCGCCGCGATGTAGACGAAATCCGCATACGCATCCGCGGATGTCCACTCTCCCGTGAACCCCTGGGTCGTGGGGTTCTGTCCGACGTTCCCCCCTCCGGGAGGCGCCGCGTCGTAGACGATCGCGTTCCCGTTCGGCGCGGTGTCGTAGTTGTCCACGGTGCTGTAATTCCCAAATCCGTCGTAGGCGATGAGCCCGGCGGAAGCCGCAGGGGGCACGACGATGAGGGCGAGCCCCACGAGGGAAAGTATCCGGTTCATCCCCAGAGTTAGCCAACCCCGTGCCGCCGGTCAAGGGGCATCTGCCGATGCCCGCGACGGATCGGGGAGGAGGCCATCGACGCCGGGAGGGAAATCTGCTACCCTACGCGATGGTGCGAGCACTCACCCTAGCACTGGCCGTCGTCTCCCCGCTCCTCGTGTGCGCCGGACAGGGCGATCGAACCTGGACCGCGACCGATGGAAGGACGTTCGTGGGGAGCCTCGTCGAGGCTAAGGGAGACGTCGCCACGGTGCGCCGGAGCGACGGGCGGCGCTTCGAGCTTCCGCTGGCCTCCCTGTCCGCCGATGATCGTGCGTGGGTCGCCCGGTATCTCGCCGACGCGAAGCGCGCCAGCGGGCTCGAAGACGGGCCGTTTGCCGACCGGGTCACCGGCGACTGGGTCAAGGTGCCCAAGGACGAGTTCGGGTTGGTTTTTCAGCTTTACGGAACGAAGAAACTCAAGCGGGTGGAGGGCACGTTTCCGCTGGTCCTGCATCTCCACGGGGCCGCCGGCCGCGCCGACGACGTCGACGCTGGCAATGTCGAGATCGCCGCCGAGCGGCTCGCCCGCGAGGACCAGTACGACGAGACACCCTGCCTTCTCGTCGTGCCGACCTGCCCGCCCGATACGAGCTGGGGTGACCACGTAGCAGCGCTCGAAAAGATCGTCGATACTTTGGTCGATTCCCTCCCCATCGACCGGGGGCGTATCTATCTCTCGGGCTATTCGATGGGCGCCGGGGGGATCGGCTCGCTGATCAGTTCGCGGCCGAAGTTTTATGCGGCAGCCATGTTTGCCGACGGAAGAACGCGATCCGAATGGGTGACCGAAAGTGACACCGCGCTCTGGCTCTGCTACTCCGGTGAGGGGGATCCCGCCGAGGGCGAGGCGTTTGCCAAAGCCTACGCCGATGCCGGAAAAACCGTCCGTTTTCAGAGCTTTCCCGATGTCGTCCACAACAGCATCCACTGGAAGCTGGCGCACGATGAAGAGGTCTTCCCCTGGCTGTTCGCCCAGGAGCGGGAGGAGTGATGGCGAACGGGGGAGCCATGGTGCGGGGTCGGTCTTCACCCTCGCGTCCGGCCCCGTCGCGGGGAGACGGGCGTCCCCCCGGGTCAATCCCGGGCGCGTCCTACCCGTGACAGAGCGCCAGGAGGGCGAGCGCAAGGATGGTGATGGCGACCCATCTCATCGCGGACCGAGGTTGTCCGACCGCATTTTTGTGACGACACTCACGGGTGATGAATCGCAGGCACTTTGCAACGACGGTGGGATTGGGAGCATTGGCCGGAGGGGTTCGAGCGTTCGCCCGGGATGGCGATACGGAAGAGGAAGTCATCGATATCCACCAGCATGTCAACTTCTCGGGCCGGGGGAACGAAGCATTCGTCGCGCACCAGCGTAATCTCGGCGTCACCAAGACCGTCCTTCTCCCGGCCGGCTCGGCACTGCAGCGCACCTCGACGCACGAGGGAAAATCGAACGGCCTGGCCGCCCGGATTTTCGGGACGGCCGCCGCCGCCCGCCTCGCCGCCGAGCACCCGGGCGCGTTCGTCTACTTCTGCAACGAGGTGCCCGATGCCGAGGGTGCCGTGAAGGAGCTCGAGAGGTGGCTCGAGGCCGGCGCCGTCGGGATCGGCGAGCTGAAGTTCAATCTCGCCTGCGATTCCGCCCCGATGATCGCGGTCTACGAAGTCGCGCAAGCCTATCAGGTGCCGGTCTTACTCCACATCGAGCACGGGCGCTACAACACGGGATTCGAACGGTTTCACCACGTTCTCGAACGCTTCCCCGAGGTGAATTTCTTCGGGCACGCCCAGACCTGGTGGGGCAACATCGACGCCGACCACGACCAGGCGGTCATGTATCCGGAGGGCGCTGTCACCCCCGGGGGACTGACCGACCGGTATCTCGCCGACTACCCGAACATGTTTGGCGATCTCTCTGCCGGGTCCGGCAAGAACGCCCTGGAGCGCGACGAAGAGCATGCCGCCGCCTTCCTCCTCCGCCACCAGGAAAAGCTGTGTCTCGGCACCGACTGTTCGGATTCCGAGGGGACGGGAGAGGGGTGCTCGGGATCCCAGCAGATCGCCAACGTCAGGAGGCTCGTGCCCGACGCCACGGCACGAGTGAAGATCCTCGGAGGCAACGCGCGCCGGCTTATCCGGATGAGCTAGGGGGGCGCACCCAACAAGCGCAGGGTGCCCCGTCGGCCACGGCTGAAAATCCGCGGGCGCGGCGTCCGTGGCGCGAAGGCGCCGGCTACGGGACCACGACCACCCGAAGATAGCCCTCGGTGAGGCTGGGGGGAAGTGCGGGGATACTGGACCGGGCGGCACCGGCCGCCAGTTCGGCTCCGGGCACATCGGCGAACCCGACCAGATCGGGCGCGTACTGGAGCCGGTAGGTCTTGCCGGGCACGCTGGTGAAGGTGACGGTGAGCGAGCCGGTATCGTCACGGGTGACGGCGGTGATCTTGAGCGACGAGGCCGCTTCCTGGGGATCGGTCAGGGCGAGATACTCCTCGAGGTTGGTCGCGCCGTCGCCGTCGTCGTCGTCCGCCGAGTCATCGACGCCGACGACGAGGCCGTTGGCGCGCTCGAAATTGTCGTCGATGCCGTCGATGCCGTCGATGCCGTCGATGCCGTCGGTGTCGGTATCGACGAATGGGACCTCGGTCACCTCGATGGTGGCGATGCCCAGCGAGGCGACCAGCGACGCCCTCAAGCGAAGGTTGAAACTGAGGTCGCTACTGGTCGTGGAAGCCTGGTGGACCTCGACGGCGATGATGTTGCCCCCGTCGACGAGCAGGGTGGGATCGATCTTGGCGAACGGGCGCAGGCGGGACTCGCCGGCGTCGCTCGCGGCACTCGACGCCGGGGTGTCGAAGGCCGCACCGGTGGCCAGGTTGTCCCGCACCACCTCAGTGCCATTGACATAGACGGCGGCACCGTCGTCGCGGACGAGGTCGAGCGCGAGGGTCTGCACCTGGGAAGCATCCGGGACGACCGGGCGGTGGCGGGGTCATTCGCGAGAACGCCGCCGGCAGCGGCGACGGCAAGGGGGGAATCCTCGGTGGCGGCGAGATTCTCGGCCGTGGTGGGGGGAGCCGCGAGAGGTGCGGTGGCGCCGAGGAGGACGGCGAGCGGGAGGGCGAGGAGATTCATCGCCGGCAAGTTCCGCAGGAACAGACTCCCCGTCGCGAATTATTGGCCTCCGGGCTCCGCCCCGAGCGGCTGAGCGCTGACGCCCTCTTTCGTGATCGTGATGGGCAGAATGTGGCCGTCCTCGTCGAAATGCATCCGGTCGATGCAGGTGATGCGGTGGTTGGCGTCGGTCTCTCCGAGAGGGCGGCGGTGGTAGATGGCGTACCACAGGTCGGCCCGCTCGTTGTGGATGACCGAGTGATGCCCGGCACCGGTGGCGATCTTAGGGTCTTGCTGAAGAACTTTCGCGATGCGTTTGAACGGCCCCATCGGCGAGTCCGCGATGGCGTAGGCCACCGAGTAGTCCGGGCCGCCCCAGCCGCCCTCCGACCACATGAAGTAGAGCTTCCCGTCCCGCCGGAACATGACCGGTCCTTCGACGTATCCCTCGGGGGTGATCTCCTTGAACGTGCTACCGTCTCCGAACGGGATGAAGCCGGTGAAGTCGCTTTTGAGCTTGGCGATGTTGCAGTGCGACCAGCCGCCGTAGACCATGTAGTATTGCCCGTCCTCGTCGAGGAAGACGAACTGGTCGATCGGCTGCGCTCCGTTGTGGTTCTTGCCGATAAGCGGTTTCCCGAGGAGGTCCCGGTAGGGGCCGGCCGGATGGTCGGCGACGGCCACCCCGATGCCGCCGAGCTCCTCGTCTTTCTGGACGTCGTTGCCCGCGAAAAAGAGGTAGTACCGGTCGCCCTTCTCCACGATGGCGGGAGCCCAAAGGGCGCGGCGCACCCACGGGACGATGGTGTTGTCGAGCACCCTTTCGTGTTTGGTCCAGGTGATGAGGTCCGGGGACGAGAAGGCGTCGAGGTGGGTCTGTTCGTCGTAGGGTGCGGAATAGGTGGGGAAGATCCAGTAGCGATCGTCGATGATGATGCCCTCGGGGTCGGCGTACCAGCCGGGGAAAACGGGGTTCCCGGAGGTCTCTTCGGCGGCGGTCGAGGCGATGCCTACGGCGAGAAGGGGGGCGATGAGAGAGCGCATTCTACTTTTGATCGATGGGGTTCGCCGTAAACTAGTGAGGCATCGATACGAGGGCAAGAAACGGAGTTTTTTATTACCGCGCCGCCCGATTCTCTCGGAGCACGCCATGACTGAGCCCCTAAAAAAATCGAAACGTTCCCTTGTCGCCGCCGCTTGCCGCGCGATCGACCAGCTCGAGCAGGCGCCGGTGCTGCACCGGCTTGCCGAGGCCACGGGGATGAGCCCGTTCCACTTCCATCGCGTCTTTACGAGGGCCGTCGGCCTCACTACGAAAGAATACGCGATGGCCAGCCGCGACGAGCGGGCCCGCGCGGCGCTGTCCCGCCGGCGCAGCGTGACCGAGGCCATCTAAGAGGCCGGGTTCCGCTCGAGCGGGCGGTTCTACGCGCGGTCGTCGGCGATGCTGGGGATGGCCCCCAAACAGTTCCGGGACGGCGGCAAAGGGGAGGTCATCCGCTTCGCCATAGGCGAGTCGTCGCTCGGTCCGATCCTGGTAGCCGCGTCGGAGACGGGCGTGTGCGCGATCGCCTTGGGCGACGACCCAGACCAGCTCTGCCGCGATCTCCAGGACCGGTTCCCCCGGGCGCGGCTCGTCGGCGGCGACCGGGGGTTCGAGCGGCTGGTGGCCGAAGTCGTCGGCTTCGTCGAGGCTCCCCAGGTCGGGCTCGAACTCCCGCTCGACGTGCGGGGAACCGCGTTCCAACGCCGGGTCTGGAAGGCGCTCGGCCGAATCCCCGTCGGCGGGACGGCCAGCTACGCGGAGATCGCAGGATGGCTCGGGCAGCCGAAGGCCACTCGGGCGGTGGCTGGCGCCTGTGCCGCCAACCCGTTGGCGGTGGCCATCCCCTGCCACCGGGTGGTGCGTGCGGACGGCGGGCTGTCGGGATACCGCTGGGGCGTGGAGAGGAAGCGGGCGCTGCTCGACCGGGAGGCGACCGCCTGACGCCATGGATCTCTTCGCCCCCGACCCGCAAGCAAACCTTCTCCCGGCCGACGGCCGCGTCACCTACCACGGCCAGATCTTTGCCCCGCCCGCCGCCGCGGCGCACTTCGCGGCGCTCATGGACCGGGTGCCCTGGCGGCACGACGAGGCCGTCATGTTCGGCAAGAGGATCGTCACCGCGCGAAAGGTCGCGTGGTACGGGGACGCGGAGTTCGACTACACCTACTCGGGCACGACCAAGCGCGCGCTCCCGTGGAGCCCCCACCTCCTCGAGCTCAAAGCGGTGGCGGACGGTGCGACGGGCGCACGTTTCAATTCCTGTCTCCTGAACCTCTACCACGACGGGAGCGAGGGCATGGGCTGGCACAGTGACGACGAGGCGTCGCTGGCCGACGGGGCGCCCATTGCCTCGCTGAGTCTTGGTGCCGAACGGAGGTTTCGCCTCAAGCACAAGGTGACCGGGGCAACCGTCTCCCTGGCGCTGGAGGACGGGAGCCTGCTCGTGATGGCCGGCACGACGCAGCGCTACTGGCTCCACCAGTTGCCGAAGACCAAGCGGGTGAGCCAACCACGGATCAACCTGACCTTTCGAACGATGGTGCTCTAGAGCCGGACTACGGCGACCTTTGCCCCACCGGCGCCAGCAGGTTTTGCCCCTCCTCCGGGCTTCGTGCCGCGAGCGCCTGCTTGGCGA
>CAZKYJ010000310.1:0-6229 GCA_964556355.1 uncultured Verrucomicrobiales bacterium
GATGCCGATGGGCGCGAGCCGCCCCGGGCCGATTGAGCGATTTCCGGAACCGCGGACCCGAGGGCGGGTTCTATTGTCAACGCCACCAAGCCATCGAACCATGTCCCCAGATCCGCTTCTGAAAGCAGACGAACTCACCCGCCGCCGCTTCATCGGTGGTGCCGCCAAAACCTTCTTGGGGGTCGGACTCGGGCTCGCCGGCGGGGCGTCGCCCGCGTTTTCTGCGCTGACGACCCCGGAGGAGGCGGCGGCACACTATGCGACGCTGGTGCCGCGGAAGAACCCGGCCAAACGCGTCATCTATCTCTATATGGCGGGCGGGATGTCACACATCGACACGTTCAACCCTCGCCCCGAGGCCGATGCCGGAGTGCGGGGCGATGTCGGAACGATCAAGACGAATGCGGACGGCATCATGTTGAGCGAGTACCTGCCATCGCTGGCCGGGCACATGGACAAGGCCGTGCTTTTCAACTCGCTCCATTCGACCCAGGGCGCCCACCAGCAAGGCAACTACTACGCGCACACGAACTACACCCAGCGGGGCACCATCCAGCATCCCCACATCGGCGCTTGGCAGCTCCAGATGCAGGGGCGAATCAACCCGGAACTCCCGGGTTTCGTCATGGTCAACGGCGGGAGCCGCGGAGCGGGAGCAGGCTTCTTTACTTCGGAGTTCGAGCCGCTGGCCATCCGTGACCCGAAGTCCGGCCTGAAGGATGCCCGCCGCTACAGTGATGTGAGCGACGAGCTCTTCGAGCGCCGCCTCTCCCTGGCCCAGCGTCTCGACACGGGATTCCGCAACCGTTACAACGACCGGAATGTCGCGGCCTATGCAGCGATGTACGACGACGCCGTCCGGCTGATGAAGAGCGAGGATTTGGCCGCGTTCGATCTCGCCAACGAGACGGCCGAGATGCGCTCCCGTTACGGGGACGGGTCGTTCGGCCAGGGATGCCTGCTCGCCCGGCGCCTTTCGGAGCGGGGGGTCCGTTTCGTCGAGGTCCAGCTCGGTGGATGGGACACGCATACCGATAACTTCGAGAGGGTGCCCGAGAACGCGGCACAGCTCGACCAGGGGATGAGTGCCCTACTGGCCGATCTGGAATCGCGCGGCCTGTTGCGAGAGACCATGGTCGTCGTCGCTACCGAGTTCGGACGGACGCCAAAGATCAACCAGAACGACGGGCGCGATCACTATCCGAAAGCCTTCAGTGCGGTCATCGCCGGTGGGGGGATCCGGGGTGGGCAGGTCTACGGCACGACCAGCAAGGACGGTGCTGCGGTGGAAGAGAACCCTCTCGATGTCACGGATTTCAACGCCACGATCGGCTATGGTGTCGGTCTCGACGTTGGCAAAACCCTGCTTTCGCCGACCCGGCGTCCCTTCACCTTCGGCAACAAGGGGGTTCCGGTCACCGAGATCTGGAGCTAGAACGGCGGCGGTCTCTCAACTCAATGTTTATGAAAGCAATTCTAAGTTCTTTGATCTGGGCTGCGCTGGCCTGTGGGGCCGCCGCGGCGGTGAACGCGGACGAGGTGTCGATGAAGATCGATTCGATGATCGCCGGGGCGGGCGGCGGGACGAACGCCGCCATCGGCGACGAGACTTTCGTCCGCCGTGCCTATCTCGATATCGCCGGCCGCATCCCGACCCCCGCCGAGGCATCGGCGTTTTTGGCGAAGACCGATCCGTACAAGCGGGATGAGCTGGTGGCGGAGCTGCTGGAGTCGCCCGCTTTCGTGAGCCACAGCTTTAACTTCTGGGCCGACATCCTCCGTATCAAATCGCGCCTTCCCGGCAACAATGGAAACTCCGGGATCTACTACGCCGCCTGGCTGAAAGACGCCCTCGCCAGCAATATGCCGTACGATGTGATGGTGCGGGAGCTGGTCACCGCCCAGGGGTTGATGGCCGAGAACGGCGCGGTGGGATTCTACCTCCGTGATCGCGGGATGCCGCTCGACCACCTTTCGACGACCGTGCAGGTATTCCTCGGCACCCAGATGGCCTGTGCCCAGTGCCACGACCACCCGTTCGACGAGTGGACGCAGATGGATTTCTACAAGCTCGCCGCCTTCAGCCAGCAGATGGAAACGGCGCGGCTGCCGGGCATCGGCGAGAAGCTGCGCGAAATGGGCACCGACTTGCCACCGAACCAGCGAAAGGAGGCCCTCCGCTCGGTCCGCCTGTTGACCTACCCTTACCAGAATGCGGCCATCGAAGAGACGGATCGCGAGCTGCAGCTACCGCACGACTACAAGTACGACGACGCCGAGCCGAAAGATGTCGTGCAGCCGCAGACGCCGTTCGGGGACCTCGTCGATCTCGGCGCCGGTGCGAGCAAGTCGGAGGCCTACGCCAATTGGATGACTTCTCCCGAGAACCCGCGGTTTACGAAAGTCATCGCGAACCGTCTTTGGAAGCGCGCGTTTGGTGTCGGACTCGTGGAGCCCGTCGATGCCTTCGACAACGAGCGCGGTGCCAGCAACCCGGAGCTCCTCGACTATCTGTCCCGCCTCATGGTCGATCTCGACTATGACATGCGGGCCTTCCTCGCCATCCTCTATCAGACCGATTTCTACGGTCGTGCGGCGGCCGTCTACGACTTCGCTTCCGACGACAGCTTCAGTTTTTCCGGGCCGCTCCTGCGCCGGATGACAGCCGAGCAGGTCTGGGATTCGCTGGTGACGCTGCGGGTCGACGACCCGGACGCCGGCCTCGGCCTGCGCGACGCCGTGTTGGAGGGGCAGGCGGCCGAGCTGGTCGCGTCGTTCGAGCGGCTGAAAGAGCAGGACGGGGAGACGCTCATCGACCACGCCCAGAAACTCGCCCGAGCTTCTCAGAAAAGCCGCCGGGAGACAGAAATGTTCCGCGGCGAAGTCGATCGGGTCATCGGGATGAGCGAGACGGGGAAGGAAGGGGCTGCCGCGGCGGCAGATGAACTGCTGACGAAGCTCGCGGAGAGCATGGATGCGCTGACCGAGACCTACGCCGATCTCGCGTTCCTCGGGGAGAACACCACCGCCATCAAGAACCTCAATGGCGCCGTAGTCAACGGGCCGCGCCAGCTCATCAAGCGCCTGACCAACGAGTTTCCCGAGCTCCGGAAGAAGGCCGGGGACCGCACGCGAAGGTACGCGATGACGGCGGGCGGAGGAGCCATGCGCGAGGTCGCCCGCGAGCGGTTCAGGGAAATCTTAGAAGAGGACGGGGCCGAGGCCGCCAGAAAGTACGCCATGCAGATGCGCTCGATGGCCGAAGCCGCGAAACGGAAGGGCGGCGACCGCCGCAGCGGCGGCGGGCTTGCCCGGGCCTCCGAGCTTCCTTCGCCGGCTCCCGAGTCCCACTTCCTCCGTGAGTTCGGGCAGTCCGACCGTGAGCTGATCGAGAACGCCAACGGGTCGGCCACGGTGCCGCAGGCGCTTTCTCTGATGAATGGCGACACCTTCAAGTCGCTCACCATGGGCCGCTCGGCGCTGGCGGATCACCTGGAGGCGGCCGGCGGCGCCGACGCCAAGATCGACGCGCTCTATCTTGCGATGCTCTCCAGGAAACCGAGCGACGGCGAGCGGGCGATCTTGCAGGAAGAGTTTGCCAGCGATCCGGACGACGCTTTGGAGAGCGCTACCTGGGCGCTCCTCAATTCGCAGCAATTCCTCTTTGTGGAATAGGCATGGGCAAACTCGGATGGGGCGGTTAAGATTTCGGCGTTCCCCGCCGTTACTCTTGAGATAGCCGTGCCCCAATCCGACCCCGCAGCAACGCCCCCCGTCGAGTTCGTCACCCTCCTCACCGAGCATCAACCGGATCTTTGGGCGTTCCTCGTCTCGCTCATGCCCGGGCACCCGGACGTGGCCGACGTCCTGCAGAAGACGAATATCGTCCTTTGGAACAAGCGCGACCGGTTCGAGATCGGAACCAATTTTGTCGCCTGGGCGTTCCAGGTGGCGCGCTACGAGATGCTCGACCATCTCCGGAAACGCAAGCGGGACGGCTGGGTGGCCATGGATGACGCGCTAGCGGATTCCATCGCCGCGGAGTTCGACGCCGTGGCGGGGCAGGGCCATGCCAGGCTCGAGGCGCTGGAGGCGTGCCTGATGGAGCTGCGGCCCAAAGATCGCGAGCTGCTCGACCACCGCTACCGGAAAGGAACGAACTTGGACGACTTCGCAAAGACCTCCGGACGGAGCGTCTCCTCGCTCTCCGTCACGCTCTTCCGCCTGCGCGCCGCGCTCCGGAGATGTGTGGCCGGCCGCTTGGCGCTCAACCCACGAAGCGCATGAGGAGGGACGAACTTGAGCAGAACATCCAGGCGGCCTTCGATGGCAGCCTCGCGGAGGATGAAACGCTCGCTCTCTACGAGGCGCTGCGCGACGATGCGGACGCCCGCCGATGTTACATCGAGTTCGCGACGCTCGAACAGGGGTTGGCCTACCGGCTTCAGCCAGGGCACTCGCAGGGCGTGCGCCGGGCGCTGACGGAGGTGCCGCGCCTCCAGCAGCAGAAGAAGATCCTCAAGTGGTCGTTCATGTCCGCCGCGGCGATGCTGGTGGCGGTGGCTCTCGTCGCCTCGGCTGTCCGCCTCTCCGGTGGAAGGACTTTTGCCGATATCGCCGCCGCCCCGGGAACCATTTTCCGGATCATCGACCCGAGCGGGCAGGAGGCCGATCTGGAGGCGGGAGCGTCCGTTTTCGTCGAGCAAGGAACCGTCGAACTCGACTATGCATCCGGCTCGCGGGCGATCGTCCAAGGTCCCGCGCAGTTCACTCTGGTCAGCCCCCGGGAGTTCGAGCTCCTTTCGGGGACCGGGTTTTTCCATATCGCGCGGGATGATCACGGTTTCGCGGTCACCACGAGCGAGCTCACCGTCACGGATTTGGGTACCCGGTTCGGGGTTCGGTCCCATCCCGCGCCGGGGCATGAGATCCATGTCATCGGTGGGCGGGTGGGCGCCGTCGCCCGGGGGAACGCGGACTCGTTTGCCATTCTCGAGGCCGGCGAGGCGAGGCGCGTGACCGAGACCGGGCGCCTGCAAGCGATCATCCCGGAGGGGGACGCATTTCTCAGCAACCTCCCCGACGGGCTCGTCGACATCCGATTTTCCTTCGACGACGTGGTGGGACCAAGCGTGATCGCGGAGGGCAGCCTCGCGGATCTTATCGATGTTCGGGCGACCTACGTGAGTGGCGGCGGAATCCCGGCCGAGCCCACCCTCGTGCCCGGGCGGTTCGGCCAGGCCATCGCGCTGCGGGGCGACGGCGACCACGTGACCACCACCTGGGAGGGGATCGGTGGCACGGCGCCCCGATCCGTCAGCGTCTGGTTCAAACTCCCCCGCGACGCGGATCTCACCAGCCTGCCGGCTCTCGTCGGCTGGGGTGATCCCAACACCTACGCGGGGAAGTGGAAGGTGCTCTTGGCCGAGGAACCGCCGGGATCCCCGATCGTGGCGCGCGTTTCCATCGGCAGCGAGGCCTCCGATGGCCTGACGCCGGTGGAGGATGGAGGGTGGCACCATCTCGTGGCTGTCTACCCGGGCGTCCCAACGGTCGGCGCGGGCGGCCCGATCAAGATCTACCTCGATGGAGTCCGCGAGACGACCACTGCGCAGCGGTTTGACCAGCACCCGGGGGGGGCGCTTTTTCCTGAGACGCGGACGCGGGGGCGCGCTGCCCGGCCTCTCCGCATCGGGCTGAGCGTGGAATCGCGGAGTGGGAGTTTTCCGGGTCTCATCGACGAGGTGCGCGTGTACGCCGGAGCCCTTTCTGAGGCGGAGGTGACACGCCTCTTCCACGAGAATCGATGATTCTTCCGTCCCGTTGTTAAGATCCATCACCCACCGCGCGTCGTTCAGTGTCCCGCGATCCGCCCCTTTCTCCTCTCCCCATGACCGTACCCACCACGCCAGCACTCGCCTTGCTCATCCTTCTGACGCCAGGAATCGTACGGGCCGCCACCATCAATATTTCCTTCCACAACGGTGCCACCACGGTGAACGCGATGGACGCGGGATCGGCTCCCCTCATGCAGGGGGCAGTCGCCAATACCGCGGTCGACTTTTGGAACAACTATGCCAACAACGGGGGCATCGGCCTCGGCTTCTCCGGCCAGGCCCTCACGCTCGCCGATGGGACGGCGAGCGGGGCGACCCTCGATGTCGCTGCCGGGTTTTCGACTTTCAACAGCAACGGCTGGGCGGCGCAGAACAAGGACTACGTGATGATG
>CAZKYJ010000311.1:0-6228 GCA_964556355.1 uncultured Verrucomicrobiales bacterium
CACCTTGCTCGCCCCTGGCGGCTACCTCGTCATCGTCGCCGACCCCGCCGCCTTCGCCGCCCGCTACGGCGCCGGCGCCGTCGTCGTCGGCACCTATGCAGGCCAGCTGGACAACAACGGCGAGCGCATCCAGATCGCCGATGCCGTCGGCGAGAACATCCTCACCTTCGACTACAACGACGCTTGGTACGACCCCACCGACGGCGGCGGACGCACCCTTGTCATCCGGGACGATACCATCAGCCACACCGACTGGGACCGCAGCGGTTCGTATGGTATCTCCGGAACCGAGGGCGGCGATCCCGGCCGGGCACCCCAAGGGTTCGCCACCAATTTCCAGACCTACCTCATCGACCACTTCACCTCGGCCCAGCGCGATGACGAAAATATCACGGGACCCGGCGTCGATACCGACGGCGACGGCTTCGGCCTCTTCGCCGAGTTCGCGCTCGGCCTCGACCGGGACATTCCCGACCACGCCCCCGTGGCCGCCGAGGCCCTCCCCGACGCCCGTCTCGGCATCACCTTCCGCCGGCCGCAGAACGTGCTCGGCGTGAGCTACCTCATGCAGTTCAGCGCCGACCTCGGCGGCTGGTCAAACTTCGACGCTACCGAAGACTCCGTGGTTCCCAATCCTGACGGCACCGAGACCGTAACCCTCGCCGCCACCGAATCCTTCACGCAAGCTCCGGTTGGCTATGTCCGCATCGTTGTCAGCGAGGCGCCGTAGCCGATCCGCCAATCTCATCGTAACCCGCCGTAATCGGTGTTTCCGTGCCTTCCGTGTGCTCGGTTCGGTGGCCGGAACGATTCCCGGAGGGCGAGGCTCGGCAGCTCGACCGCGGCGGCCTTCCCAACCATCAGGCAAGCGGCTCTTTACGGAGCACCGCTTCCAGGAACAAGCTGTCGAGTCGGCCAATTGTGAACTTGAGACGAGCAGGCTTCTTGGAACACTTGGCTAAATGTTCCCAAAGTCATGGGGTGGAAACATATGGGAAAAATATCCTAAAATGGATTCCAGGGATTCCAGGTGTTTTGCGCGACCGGTTCGTACCCGGCATCTCCGATGGATTGGCGCGGAGATAATCTTGACTCTACCCACCATGCTCGCCGATATCCATTGAACGCATACGCGGTTCGCTCAAAGATGGAAGACACCGAGGCTGCGGAAGTACACCGGTTGATTGCGGTTGATGATGTCGAACGCATTTCTCAAATCGAAGAGGAGCTTGGCAGCATTGCCCGGATTCTCGATCCGACGACAGGATACACTCCGATGATGACGGTGGCCTATCACGGCAGTCACAACGTCCTCGGCTACTTCCTATCGAGGGGAATGAGCGCTGATTCTCGTGCAGCCCACGATGAGACGCCAATTATGATTGCGATCTGGCGGAGCCATGAGGATACCGCAGTCGAATTGATCGCGCACACGAAACGCCCAAACCTCCAGTATGCCGGATCCACCGCACTGGCCACGGCGGTTATGCTGAATAAGCGACGCCTTGCAAAGGAACTCCTCGATAGGGGAGCCGATCCTGATGTCGCTGGCCGAGGAGCTCTGTCAGCGAGAGACCATCTCGTGAATGCGGATTCAGCGATGCGCAAGCTAGTTGGCGCCTACGGCAAACGGAACGAGTAAGCCGACACTGGAAAGCCCGATCCCGGCGCGAGGTGATTGACTTCCCTGATTTGATTCATTATCCCTCGGACGCGATCGCGCTGTCAGGTCTCGGACGGCTCGCTGCGCCCGGCGCGCTCCGGGGTTTTCGAAGACTTCGAGACCTTCTAAAATCGCGAGCGTCTCCCCAGATCGCCCGGATACCTATGTCCGGAGACCCATCTCAAAAACTACTTCCGGGAGCACCCAAAACACCTGGACTAGCGCCAAAGGCTGGACCCTCAGTGTCCACTTCTTCGGGGGAAGACCAGAAGGGTGCTCCGGGGAGATTCCAGCGGCATTTCCGCCGGTTTCCGGTTGCTTTCGGCGCAATCCACTTCCTGCGCCCGAGCCGCGCCCGAAAATACGAAAGAATCGCTACACGATCCAGGGGCCCGTGGCACCTCCGACACAGATGCCCGCGGCGCGAGCCCAGCGCGATCGCAGCACCCGACTTCCCAGCGCATTCCCAGCATGTTGAGAATTGATCTCAATAAACATTTGCCTTTCACCAGATATTGCGATTGAGTCGCAGTCGCATCAAGTATGGAGCCCGAAGATTATCATTCTCCTCCCGTCGCTTTGGCGGAGCCGGATTTTTGGCGTTCGGTGGGTCGTGACAGCTGGCGGCGGTTGCATGGCGATCTGTCCGCCGTGGGCTATTCGGTTGAGGCGCACCGGTTCCGGGTGCCGCGGGAGATCGACTGGGCGGGATCGTTCCAGCCGGGGACGGTCGAGGTCTGCCTCAATCTTTCGGGGGACGCCGAGCTGGTGCGGGACGGCTGCCGGATGCGGTTCGGGCGGGGGACCATGGGCTATTTTCGGGTGGGCGAAAAGGATTTCTCGGCGGGGAGCGCCGGGTGTTCGGCGGTCCGGGCGTCGCGACAAGACCACGACTTCACCACGCTCACATTTTCCGTTCCCTACCTCCGGAGGGCGCTGGCCGTCCACGAGAAGCTCCTCACCCCCTTGGCCCGGGCGACGGTATTCGGTGATGGGAAACCCGCGCCGCGCGGCGAGATCGAGGCGCGCCCGATGCGGCAAGCGGAGCGTGATCTGTGCCTTTCGTTGAACGCGCCGCCCGTGAGCGCCCCGGCGTCTGGGCTCTACTACCAGGCGAAGGTAATGGAGGTATTTTCGATCCTTTTCCTGGGCACCACCGTCGAATCCGAGGACTTCTTCTGTGTGCGCCAGCGGAAGATCGCCACCGGGCGCGTCGCGCAGGTGCACCGGCTGCTCTCGGCGGCGCTCGACGCCCCGCCCACCTTGAAGGCACTGGGAAAGTCGGTCGGGTGTAGCCCGTTCTACCTCTCGCGCGTATTTTCAGAGACGACCGGAATGACCATCAGCCAGTATCTCAAGCGGCTCCGCGTCGAGCGCGCCGCCGATCTTTTGGCCTCCGGGCGCTTCAATGTGGGCGAGGCCGCGGTGGAGGTCGGCTACCAGAGTCTCAGCCATTTCAGCAAGGCCTTCCGCGATGTGAAAGGCTGCACCCACTCCGATTACAATGGGTAAAACCCTCTGCGACTGGTCCAAAAAGGACATCTTCAAAAATGCCAACGAACTGGCGGCCATCGTGGCGAAGCCCGAGTTCGTCTGCGCGAAATGTGCCCGCTCGGCCTGCGCGAAACGCCACCTTTGCAAAGGCGTGCCGCTGGCCAAAATGATCCCCCTTTTGAAGGACTGACTCCGTCTCGGATCCAGGCAGAAAGGCCTCTTTCGCCGCCGGGGGCGCTGTGTGACCGACAGCAGTCGTCAGCTCTCGCCGGGTGCCAGAGCGCCCGCACCGGAGGCGCCTGGCGACGCCCTCTTATGATTTTTATAGAAAGTGTGATTGAATTAACACTCTGTTAAGGTCGGCCATCGTAGGCTTACGGTATGAAGCCGCGATCCCGCCTCCGCCAGGGGACAATGTCACCCAGTGTTGCAGAACTGCCGCCATCGAACCAGCGGGCGAACTGTTGGAGCTTGCCTCTCCGTGATCGGGTCGGGGCGGCGGGTGGATGGCGACTGCTCTCGCGGATGACGGCTGTGGGGCGCCGCTTGGCGGGCGCCGTCAGACGCTGCCACCGAGCGACCGAGAACCGACGCCGTCGCGGTCGACCGCCGATTGCCGCCGAGTCGGATCTGTCGATGGTGCTACCGAACATGACGGATGAAACGAAGCAGGGCCGCGGCGCGCCCCCGTCGCGCCGCGATGGGACCGGGAGCTCCCCGGTCGAAGTTCTTCCATCCACCGTGCCACAACTCACGCAGATTTCGGCTCTTCCCTTTTCTTCCCACCACCTCGAGAGTCTCATCAAGTATCCCGGGTGAGGCCGCTGCCAGCCCCGCGATCCCGATCGATCGCGCACCGGAGGATCCGAACAGGTTTCAATTCCCATCTAGCACCGCGATCGTGAAGCTCCTCGTCGTCGAAGACCACCAGCACCTCCGATCGACCCTCGTCGCCACTTTGCAAGAAGAGGGGCACGCGGTCGACGAGGCCGGCGATGGGAAGGCCGGTCTCGACCTGGCCGAGGTTTGCGACTACGACGTGATCATACTCGATGTCATGCTGCCGGGGCTCGACGGCTGGCAAGTGCTGGGGCGGCTCAGGGAGAAAAAGCTCACTCCCGTCCTTATGCTGACCGCCCGGAGCTCTACGGAAGACCGGGTCCGCGGTTTGGATGGCGGTGCCGATGACTACCTCGTCAAACCGTTTACGCTGGACGAGCTGCTCGCCCGGGTGCGGGCGCTTTTGCGCAGGGGGGGCGCGCGGCACACGCCTGTCGTCAGCGTCGGGGATGTCGAGATCGACACTGCTTGCCGCGAGATCCGGCGGGCCGGGGTGCCGGTCGAGTGCTCGGCGCGGGAGTACAGCTTGGTCGAGATCCTCTCGCTCCAGCGCGGGAGAGCCGTCTCCCGGGAGTCGCTCTACGACAAGCTTTTCGACATCAACCACGGTGCGGCGTCGAACCTTCTCGATGTCTACATCCACAGGATCCGCTCGAAGCTTGGCAAGGATTTTATCAGAACGCTCCGTGGCCACGGCTATCTCGTTGAATGAGCGGGCGCTTCCATTCGATCCGCTGGCGCTTGCAGTGGTGGTACGGCCTGCTTCTCGGGGCGGTGATTACCACGCTGGCGACCTCGTTTTATCTCTACGAGCGCGATGTCCGGCTCGCCCGCGCCGACGCCGAACTCTCCTCGGCGGTGGGCTACCTCATCCCGCGCCTGATCCCTCCAGGCCTCGGGGACAGGCCCCGGAGGCGCCCCCCGGCGGCGGAAGGCCGGGAACGTCCCCTCGGTGGCGCCCCCGCCGCGCGGCGACCGTACGGTCAGGATCCTGGTGGTGCGTCTGCGGCGCGGGGTGGTCCTCCCCAGCTTGTGGAGGGAGATCTCGATCCCCTTTTCTATTGGATCGCGTGGACGGGGGACGGGGAACTCATCCGCCAGTCCGCGAATGTCCCTGACGGCGTCCCCATTCCCGAAGATGCCAGTACGCGTACCCTCTTGCGCACCCGCGGTGAGTTCCGGGAGGCCTACCACCAGATCCCACGGGGGAACTCCGTTCTCGCCGGCGTGTCTCGCGACGCCGTCGTCGGAAGCCTCCGCTCCCTCAAAATCGCTCTGGCGACCGGGGGAGGCGTGGTTTTTCTGGCGATCATGGTTCCGGCGTGGTGGCTGACGGGGCGGACCCTCCGCCCGATCCAAACCATCTCCGAATCGGCGGACCGGATCATCAACGGGGACTATTCGGAGCGCATCGATACCGGGGGTGTCCGCAGCGAGCTCGGCCAGCTCGCGGGCATCCTCAACGAGTCCTTCGCCCGTCTCGACGAGGCGCGCAAACAACAGCTGCGCTTCACGGCCGACGCCTCACACGAACTCCGGACCCCGCTGTCCGTGATCATCGCCGATGGCGAGTTCGCCCTCCGTCGCGACCGCGATAGCGAGCACTATCGCAAGACCATCCATTCATCCGTCGCCTCCGCCCTCCACATGCGGGAAGTCATCGAAGGGCTGATGGAAATCTCCCGGCTCGACACACTAGGAATCGATCTCGAAACCGAGGAGACCGACCTGTCGTCGCTCGCCGCCGAGTGTGTCGAGCTGCTGGCCCCGCTCGCCCGCAGCGCGGAATTGTCCTTCCGCCTAGAACTCGGCATCGCGCCGTGCGAAGGCCATTGCCCGAAGCTCCGCCAGGTCATCATCAACCTCTTGGGCAACGCCATCCAGCATAGCCCATCGTCCGGCTGGATCGCGGTGCGCACCGGGGTCTCGCCGGACGAAAAATCCGTCTTCCTCACCGTCGAGGATTCGGGCGACGGGATCGCCGCGGAGGATCTGCCCTATGTTTTCCAGCGGTTCTACCGCTCGGATTCGGCGCGCTCGGACTCGTCCCGTACCGGCCTCGGGCTGGCCATCACCCGGGCCATCGTCGAAGCGCATGCCGGGAGCATCCGCGCCGAGTCCCCCGCGGGAATGGGCGGCCGACTCACCGTCGAGATGCCACGCCGGTGATCGCGGGATCCAATCCAGGAATTCTTGACGGGTGAAGCTACGCGGGCGCGCCCGGGCTATCG
>CAZKYJ010000312.1:0-6216 GCA_964556355.1 uncultured Verrucomicrobiales bacterium
CAGCGACGCCGGGCTGGGTGGCATAGACCACTTCCGCATGGGGGCTGAAATAGAAGGCCGGGTTCGTCTCTGTGTTGGCCGGCGGGTTGGTGTAGGTGTTGGCGGGCTGCGGCTGGTAGAAGTCCGGGGGAACCGTCTCCCCATTCGCGTCGACAAGCGGGGGTGAGATGACCTCGCCGAAGAGGTGGGTGACCGAGAAACTGGTGATGGGACGTCCCATCCGGACGCGCGCCAGTTGCACGCCGCCCCCGGACGGAAGGATCAGAGACGTAGCACCCAAGGCGGTGGTCGGGCTGCCGGCGAGCACGGTGCCCGTGCCCTCTGGCCCGTCGGTGATGCGCGTGGTTCTCCAGCCACCAAAGGCGGTGCCGCTCTGGAATTGGAGGTCGTAGGCGGCCCGGGCCGGATCGGCGAGCCCGGGCGTGAGGGAGTCAGCCGGGGGAACGGTCGGCCGACCTTGCAAACTGAAAGTGTTGCGGAATTCGGTCACGCCCGCCAGGGGTGTTTGGGCCTGCACCGCCGCTGGCTGGGAGGCTGCAAGGACGAACCCAAGCAGGAGAAGGGCGAACGGCAACCATCGATGACTCCGCAAGCGTGGTATCCGCCTGGAGGGTGGTGAGAAAGAGCTGATCGTCATACTGGCGCTCCCGTTCTGGTGAACTGTGGGGTTCGATCGGTGCCCGCCATCAGTATTTGATGATGTAGTTCACCGTCACGTTCGTCGGGCGCGTCTCCTGGCCGGCATTGGCTCCGGTCGTCCTCGCCCATTGCACCCCCGAATTGTCCGTATCGAGGTTCCCGTTCGAGCCCAAGCCCGCAGTCCACGCCGGAAGTTTGGGCAGGTCGACAATCGTCAGCGCCGAGGGGAGGCCTCCCGGCTGCAGGTAGACGGAGTCGAATTTCTCCGCGAAATAGGTATCTTGGTAGGAGTGCGAGTGCGCCCTCAGCGCATCGGACTGGAGGCTGCCGACATTGTCACCGGTCGCGCCCCCGCTCCGGCTCGCCGTCCGGGCGGCGGCGTCGGGATCCCTGCCCTGCCCGTTGTCCGATCCGCGCAGGAACCGGCCTTGGAAGTCCGGCACGTTGAACGACGCCGTGCCGACGCCACCGAAATTTTTCCCGATCACGGCGTAGAGTGCCGCATAGGTGGGATCGGTCTGGCCTAGGCTTCGACCGTCGCAGAGGATCCAGCCGGCCGGCGCGGCCGTTCCCCCGAAGGCGACGATCGTCCCCGGCGGGCAAAGTGACTCCCGCACGGCGGCCACCAGTTTCGTGAGATCGATGGAATTCGGCCCGATGGCCACCTCACCACTGATCCCGGTGAGCCCGGAGCCGTCGCCCGTGATCTTCCCGGTGACATTGAGTGGCCCATCAACCTGCAACCCGCCTTCGGCATGGAGGTGGATCTTGCGGTTTTCTACCGTCGTGCCGCCGCCGAAAATATCGAGCGACCCCGTGCCGGCCGGGGCATAGCCGATCTTGCCCGCATCGACCTGCTTGTTGGCGATCCCGGTTCCAAATTCCAGCTGGTTGGCCCCGCTGATCCGTCCCGGTCCGCCCAGGGTGAAGTCGGTGATCGTGGTGCTGCCGAGCGTCGAGGTGCCACCATTCTGGAAAACCGAGCTGGCCACGCCGGCGAGGGCGGCGTTGTCGGCACTTTTCGCCCGTTCCGCCACCAGCGAGAAGGGGGTGGAAAGAAAGGCCAGCCGCGGCGTGATTTCGGCGTTGGGTTGCCCGGGGATGATGACGGTGAGCCCGATGTAGCGCTCTTTGACATTGAAGGCGAGGCTCAGGTCGTCGGTCGTCCCTTCGCGGGCACCTCCGCCCGGTACCGGGATGGGGATTCCCGTGCCCAGCCGCACGGAAAACGCGCCCTTGTCGACGGTGACCACCTGCGATTCCGCCCACACGACGGTGCCCCCGGCCTGCTGGTCGTAGATGCGGAATTGCATCGTGTAGTTCGTCAGGGTCGTCGGAGCGAGCACCGCTCCGGAGGCATCGAGGACCAGTCCCTGGTAGTCGATGGTGGAAGGGGCGCCTTCGACCGGGGTCTGCGCCCGGGAGAGCATCGCGAGCGCGAGGAAGAAAACGATGGAGATAGAGGCGGCGGTGGACTTCATGGCGTGATAGAGATTTCCGAAGGATGCGATAGGAAGTGAGTGACCGAGCGGTCAGGGGACGATGAGGGCGGGGGTCGGCGCGACCCGGCGGAGGACGAAAGTTCCGGAGACGGCGACCGGGGTGGCTCGCAGGCCCGAGATGACCTCGCGGTAGGTGCCGCCCAGCGTGGTGCTGCCGATGCCGGTGTCGGCGGCACCGGGCAGGCTCGGCTGGAAAGTGAGGGTGATCGCCCGGGTGATGTCCGGGGACTCGACCCCGGCGGGCAGGACGCGGTAGCGCGCGTCCAGGTTGTCGTGGTCCGGGTGGTAGCTGTGGACGAAGGGATTGGTCGCCGCGTTGTAGGCGAGCGGCACCGAGAAGGCCACCGTCCCCGTCAGCCCGATACTGCCGGCGGCCGGCCAGGAGCTGCCCAAGGGAAAACTGGCGCTGGAAAAGCGCGCGACTTTCCCGGGCGACACCGCCGTGACCTTGGCCTCGCTGGTGCTGGCCACCGAGACGCCGGCGGCCTCGCCGATATAGACCTGGGGCAGCACGGTCACCTGCCCGGAAGCGGAGCGATGGAGGATGAATCGGATCGGGAAATTCGAGGGGGCCGCCGCGTCGGGAACGGTCGATTGTCCGATCGTCTGGTCGACCGCGTTGACGACGGCCGCGCCGGCCCAGAGGCCGGTGAACGAAGCCACTTCGGCGCTCACCCCGAGATCGACGCGGGTCAGGTTCAGCGAATCCGAGACCTGGAGCAGGCTCTGGAAGACGGCCCCCGTGGCATTGCCCATCGCGCTGCGATCCACCGCCAGGGTCACTTCGGTGGTCTCGCCCGGCCCGAGCGTGCGGGTGATGCCGGTGCCGAGTGGGCTGAAGGTGAACTCGAGCGACTGGGCATCGCGGGGGCCGCGCACGAGGAGCGGCACGGCGCCCGCGACGGGCGACTGGCCGACCGGGGGAGTGGCCGAGGGAGCGGGTGCCAGGGTGGCCGTGACGGGCAGGTTTCTCGCGGGATCGATGGCGTTGCGTAGCCGGACGGTCACGAAGCTGCGGCTGGTGCCGAAGTCGAGGGTCGCCCCGAGCACCGTGACTTCGATCGGCCCGTAGTAGTGGGTGGTATCCGCCGCGTTGATCCAGTAGGCTTTGTTCCGCCTCAGCGGCGTGGTGGTGATCGCGGTGATCAGCGCCGGGTTGTTCGGTGTCAGGTTGCCCCCGCGGTATTCATAAACCGGCGGATTGTTCTTCAGCACCGAATCGAAGGAGAAGAATCGGGCGATGCTTCGCGTGGTGGCGGAATCCGGCGTCATCATCGGGAAACCGACAAAGTTCGTCCCGAGGCTCGTGAGCAGGAGGGTGGGCGCCAACGGTCGCCCCGTTAGCGCAAGCGGGGCGTTCCCCGAGGTTTTGATCAGATACGCGGAGCCGCCGATCAGCCTGGCGAGAGTGGTTTCCGCAGGCTTCCCCCGCCTCCACACCTGCCAAGCGACGTCGCTGGCCACCGGAACCGAGGGCGAGTTCGAAAACTGCGCGCTCCCGGCGACTGGGTTCCAGAGCCAGACTTCTTCGATCTGGGGGTAGTTGGCGAGCAGGGTATCGATGGACGCGTAGCTGCAGTCTTGGGAGACCCAGATCCCATTCCATCCGGAGGCGAGCGGATAGGTCTCCGTGACCCATTGGGCGGAGGCGACCTGGGCAAACAGCAGCAATGACAGAAGTAGCTTCCTCATCTTTGCCCCCCTCATGCGTATTCACAGGAGGAAAACAGCTCACCGGTGGGAAATATATTTTCCATACCGGGGGCGTCGGCGCGGGGAGAGCCGCGGAAGCCGTCTCGCCGGCTCTCGCCCCTCCCTATTGCCGCCCCCGGATCTCGTCCCCCAGCCAGGCCCGCGCGAAACTCCAATCACGCTTGGCCGTCGGCTCGGAGATGGCCAGCGCGTCGGCCGCCTGGACGAGACTGAAACCGACAAAGTAGCGGAGCTTCACCAATTCGGCCTTCCGCGGATGCTCGATGGCGAGTTGGTCGAGGGCCTCGTGCACGGCCAGCGCCTCGTCATCTGCTACGGAACTGGCGATCTCCACCCCATCGAAATCCAAATGTGCCTGCCCGCCCCCACGCCGGGCGGCCCGCCGGCGCCGCGCCTGCTCGATGAGAATCCGCCGCATCGCCTCACCGGCGGCGGAAAAGAAATGGGCACGATTCTGCCAGATCGCCCCATCGCGCCCGACGATGCGCATCCAGACCTCATGGACGAGCGCCGTCGCCTGAAGGGTGTGCCCCGGCGATTCTCCCTTCATGAGATTGGCGGCGACTTGCCGCAATTCCTGGTAGATTCGCGTGAGGAGTTCGTCTCGGGAATCGGCCTCACTGTCACCAACAGAGTTTAACAGCCGGGTAATGTCGCTCATTGAACGCGTCAAAGATAGCGGTAGGCAAGCGATCCGCCAAACCGCGAATCAGGGGGGAAGTTGGCTGCCGGAGGAGCGCAGCACCTCCGGCGCCCGGGCGCGGAGGCCCCCGTCATCCGGCAGCCGACGGATGCCGTAGTCGCGCAGGAACGCGGCGCGAACCGGATCGGTTTCGACGGCGGCGAGGGCAATCTGAACCATCGGATTGCCGGGATCGAACTCCAGGGCGGCCAGCAAGGCCGCCGGTTGGCCGGTGGCGATCCCCCGGTCGGCCCACGCGCGCACGGTCTCGTCCGAGAGGGGACTAGACGCCCGCCCCGGACCGGAGGCCAGCCACCAGCGCAGCAGCCGCTCCCAGTAGTGATCGGCGGGTTCCACTGACTGAAGGTGGGTTCGCAGCCGTTCCCGCTCCGGCGCGGGGACGGCTTGCACTCCCCCGGAGGGCGTCAGCCTGAGCCCGCATTCCGCTTCGACCATCTGTGCGAGCCAAGCGCCCCCACCGCCCACCGCCGGGGTGTCCCAGAGGCGCGCAGCCCCGTCAGACGCCGCGGTCAACACGCGGGAGCTGTCGGGCGAAAACTCTGCCTGCCAGACCTCGCCCCCGTGCTCAAGAGGTTCGCCCAGCGGATGCCCGGTGAAGGCGTCCCAGACCCGGGCCGAATGATCGTAGCTGGCGGTGGCGACACGGCGGCCATCGGCGCTGAAGCGAACGGCGCCTACCGTGATCTTGTGGCGCATGGGGAACCCGAGCGGTCGGCCCGTCGCGGAGTCCCAGAGGAAGGCTGCCTTGTCGTAGCCGCAGGTGGCCAGGCGCGCTCCGTCGGGACTGAAGACGCCGTCAAGGACGTGCGTCTTGTGCAGGAGCGGGGAGCCGATCGGGAGTTGGCTGGCGACGTCCCAAACCTGCGCCTGGCGGTTTCGTCCGACCCCCACCACCCGCGTCCCCCCGGGGGCAAAGGTCGCCGAATAAAACCCCCGGAGCTGCTCGACCGGCGCCGCCAGTGCATCGCCGGTCGTGGCGTTCCACAACCGCATGAATGAGTCGTGGTCGGTCGTGACAAAGGCGGCGCTATCCGGGCTAAACGCGGCGGTCGTCGTCGCCGACTGCTCGATCGGCGGGCCTAGGGGCATTCCCGTGAGGGCGTCCCAGAGACGGACCTGGCTTCCGGAGAAGGTGAGAACCCGTGAACCATCCGGGCTCAAGCTGCCCCCCAAGAGCGGCGCGGCTCCGACCATGCTTTCGCCGATCGGCTGGCCGGAATCCGCCTCCCAAAGCTGCGCCGTCCCGCCGTTCGAAACCGTGAGCACCCGGTGACCATCGCCACTGAAACTGGCATCGAGGACCGCCGTGGGGTGTCGCAAGGGCGGCCCGGCGGGAGTGGCCGCCGCCGCGTCCCAAATCTGCGCCAAACCATCGTCGCTGGCCGTCACCACGCGGGTGCCGCCCGCGTCAAACCGAGCGTTGTTGACCGGGCCGCGGTGGGGAAGGATCTGGCCGAGAGCACGCCTTGACGCAACTGGCCAAACGCAGGCCGTCTGATCCTCGCTCCCCGTCACGAGCCGGGTTCCGTCCGGGCTGAAATCGATCGCCCGCACCCGGTCGCCATGCCGCATCGGCTCGCCCATGGGACGGCCCGTTGCGGCGTCCCAGATGCGGGCGGTGCCATCGTCACTCGCGGTGGCCACGCGCGTGCCATCCGG
>CAZKYJ010000313.1:0-6212 GCA_964556355.1 uncultured Verrucomicrobiales bacterium
CGGCACTGTTGCCCGTGAGGGTCGAGTTCTCCACCACCGTTTCCCCGAAGGTGATAATGGCACCGCCCGACTCGATGGCCTCGTTGTCGGACAGATTGGAATCCACGAGCAGCAGGGAGCCGGACGAATTCACGAGGATCGCCCCGCCGTCCTCGCCCGTGCAGTCCGAGATCCGCACCTGGTTTAACACGAGCGTGCCTTGGTTCCGAATCCCGCCCCCGTCGTTGACGGTCTCGGCCCCGCCGGTGAGGGTCAGGCCGTGGAGGCTGGCGGTGACGGGTGCGAAGACCCGCATCACCCGATCACTGCCCTGACCGGCGAGGGTGAGCCCACCGGCAAGATTGGTCGCGTCGATGAAAAAGGGGAAGCTGACATCAATCTGGAAGCCATCTTCGATCGTGGCGCCCGAAAGGCCGGCATCGAAGAGGATGCGGTGCCCGGGTGTCCGCTCCGTCCGGAGCGCCTCCCGCAGCGTGGTCTCGCCCGGTCCCAGGCCGGGGCCGACGGTGGTGTTGGTCGAGTTCACCACGATGAAGTCCCCGGCCTCGACCGCGCCGATGTCATCCGCCGCGCCACCCGCTCCATCGCCGTCGATGCCGACTGGGAACCCACGCTGGTCCGTGCCCGCCGAGGCTGAGGACGCCCCGTCGATGAGCGGCGATCCCACCAACGGGTGCATCGTCGGGGTCGGGCCCCCGTAGTGCCCGAGCGGGGCGAGGAGGATGGGTGCGGTGGAGACCTGATCCCCCATCGCGGTGAAGGCTCCGGTGGCATCCCCGGTACCGACGAGGTTGTCGCCGACCGACTCAAATGAATTGTCGACGCCGGACACGCGTTCGACGTCGCCGCCGAAATTGTCCCGCACCACCGTGCCGTCTAGCTCCGTGCGCGCATCGGAGCTGCCCAAGCTGGCGATGCCGCCCCCCGATCCGGCTGGGGCGGAATTGGCAACGATCGTGCAATGCACAAACCGGCTGAAGCCCTGGCGATTGAAGAAGGCTCCGCCGAAGCCTCTGGCGGAACGGTTGCCCTCGAAGGTGGAACGGATGAACTCGACGGTCGGCCCCGTGACGCTGTTGGGAACGTAGATCCCGCCGCCGCCGGCATCGGGGCCGGAGGTCGAGTTTCGGGAGAACGTAGTCCGCTCAATTCTCGCATTTCCATTTTGGGTGAAAAGCCCTCCGCCGTGCGCCGATTCGCCTGACGTCGTATTCTTTGAGATGATCGAGTCTTCGATGACCATCCCGCCGAGCTGGTCGTAGATTCCGCCGCCGCTAGCTCCGCTGCCAATGGTCGAGTTTCGCTCGATGGTGCTGCCGATCACGGTCAGGCCGCTCGTCCGGCTGTAGATCCCGCCGCCATTTGAATTGTCGCCGGAGGTCGCGTTGTCGGAGATGGTACAGTTCTCTGCGGTCAAGGACCCGGCGTCGCTGTTGATTCCGCCGCCGTCAGCGTTGGTCCCGAATGCACGGCCACCGAAGACGCGGCAGCCACTGAGCGTGAGATCCTCCAGGTTGCGGATATTGCCACCGCCGTTGAATCCGGAGAATGAGCCGTTTTGCACGGTGAGGTTGATCAGGGTGACGGACAGCGAAGTGGAGAACTCTCCATCGTCAACGAGGAAGCAACGGCTCTCCCCGGGGTCGGCCACGAAGTCGCCGTTGCCCCCCCCATCGATGGTGATCCCACCGGCCAGCGCCGAGGCGTCGATGGTCAGAGGCTTGTCGATGACCAGCTGGGAGCCGGCCAGAGCGATGGTCTGCCCGTCGAGCCCGGGAGCGAAGAAGAGGGTCGCGCCGGCCGAGGCATCCGCGATGGCCTGGCGCAGCGTGCCCTGGCCGGAATCGGCAGTATTCATCACCGTGATCGTTTCGGTGAGCAGCTCGGTCGGGGCCAGCGCGCCGAGCGTGACCCGCGGCTCGTAGATGAGTCCGTTGAAGAAGTCGCCGGCGAACCCCAGGGGGTGCATGCCGACCCCGACCGTCCGGTCGAGGCTGTCGCCGAAATCGGAAACGGTGATGGCTTCCACCCGCCCCGCGGGGACCGCGCTGTCGAAGTAGAAGGTGTAGTCGCCGGTGACGGTCACGCCGCCGTCCGTCGAGGTCACGTTGTCGAGGACGACCGCGACGTAGTGCCACTCGTCCACCGCGGCGTCGGCGATCGCGTTGTCGATGGCATTCCCGGTCTGCATGACGACTCCGGCATCGGTGGGGCGGCGGATGAGCTTCTCGGTGCCCGCGTAGTCGATGATCGAATTGATGGTGCCACCACCGGAAAAGTTGAACCAGGCTTCGTAGGTGAAGCCTCCGGCCGCGAGGATATCGCTGTTCAAGAGCTGCCGGGTGCCGGGGGCGACCACGCCGGTGTCGCCGGAGAACGCGAGCGAGCGGTCCCCGAACCCGTCCGGGCGACTGCCATCGAACGGGATGTCAGCGGACAACGCCACTGTCCCGGAACCCGAGGGGGTGCCGTTGCCTAGCGTCCCGATGTTGGGCACGCTCGTGCTGATGTCATCGCCGTTGTTGACCCGGTAGTGGATGAGCGATTGTCCCCGCACGCTGGAAAGGCCCAGGGTAAGAACAAGCGCGGCGAGGAGTAGAGAATGGTTTTTCATGGGTCGGGGTACGTGGGAGGGTGGAAAGGGCGAAAACTGGATCGTGGTGTGGTGGGTTCAGGTGATCCTAGCGAAAATCCACAAGACCGTGAAAGCACAAAATGTTCCCTGGCTTAGCCACCTGGGAGAACCGTTGAAATCCGGCGGCGGCAGCGGCGCCACAGATGGCGGATAAGATCCCTCACCGCACAGAGCGCCAAGGAGGCGGCGACGACAAAGACGGCGAGGAACCCGACAGGCGAACGGTCCCAGAAGATGGCGAGCATCCCGAGGACGCCGGTGGCGTGCGCCATGTAGTAGACCGATCCCGGCTGGGGCTCGGAGGGGGTGATGAGCAGCGTGCTGAGGAGCGGGCCGCCGACAAGGCTATCGAGCGGCAGGTCGTGCGGCTCGGGTTTCAACGAGTCGGCGATGGTGAGGCTGCCGTCGTGGTAGGAGGTGAAGACGATCCAGTGCATGCCGCCGGGGCGATCGGTCTTCACCAAGGCGAGGGCATAGAACCCCCGCTCAAGATGGTCGATCAACCAGCGGCGCATTTTGGGTTCGCGGAGATCGATTGCCCGGGCGTGGAACCCGTCTTGCAGGAGGACGCGGAAGAGGTCGGGCTGGAGGGTGCCGGTGGTGTCGCTCAGAAACGGGATGGCGGGAACGCTGGTGCCGAGGCGGTCGCGGAGTCGCGCCAATTCGGGATCGAGCCCGTGGCTCGTGTAGATGGAGGCCAGGGCGTGGTAGCCGCAGGAGAAGTCGTCGGCTTGCACCTCGGCGACCAGGGGCGCGGGCTCGCGGCTCGGCCGCTGGTGGTAGGGTGACGGCGCCGGTGACCGGTCGCCGGCTCGGACGGATGGTGCCGCCACGATGATCAGGAGGGAGAGGAGGCGGGTCATCGGATTGTGAAAGTAGCGGGGACTTTAGTCCCCGACCGGCGGCAGGGCCGCCGGGTAACGGACTGACGTCCGTTCTACTCAAGTCTACTCTACTTGGTCAGATCATAGCGAGCATCGATGGAAATCGTTGCGCCGCCATTGTCTAACGAGCGTCGTCCAGCTTCCAGGATCGCCGTCACCGGGAGGGTCGAGGCGGCGGAGGCGAGGCGGTTGTCCCAATCGGCAGCCGCCGTCTCACCGCCGTTTACGGAGTTCGCGGCGCGGACGAAATCGGCGATGCTCCGGTAGCCGTAGCCCCGCTGCCCGGCGAAGCGGCCCTCGGTGTCCGGGGTGTATTTCATGAAGAGGGGGTTCGGGGACGAGAAGCCGCCGGTGTCGCTGGCGAGGGTGTAGCCGCGGTGCGCCTGATCGACGCGGATCTCGCCGGTGGTTCCCTGGTAGAAAAAGTTCTGCTGCGAATGGACGTCGCTCGGTGCGGCGATCCACGAGGCGGTGAAGAGGGCGGTCGCCTGGTGCCCGGATTCGGGGATCTCCCAGCGGGTGGCCAGGGTGATACTGTCCTCGGTTTCGGTGCCCAGAGCATCGGCCACTCCGCGGGCGGCGAGCGCCGTAACGGCGACAGGACGGGCGGTGCCGCCGACGGCCCAGTGGAGGAAATCGATGTGGTGGGCGTTGAGGTAATAGCTGATGTCGCTCGATTTTCCCGCCCATGAGCGGAAGGTCTCCAGCTGGGATTTGGGCTGGCTCATGTAGGCGCTGAAGTGGCTGAAATGCCCGAGCCCGCGGATGCGGTCGCGGGCGTCGGCGTAGATCGGATCCCAGCGCTTGTGCACCTCCATCGCACAGAGCACGCCTTTCCGGCGGGCGGCCTCGATCAGGGAACGGTGCTCGGAGAGAGACCGGACGAGCGGCTTGGCCACGAGGACGTGGCACCCGTGTTCGATGGCGGCCGAGGCGATCGCATGATGGGTGTCGTCGGGGGTGAAGACGGTGACGATGTCGCCGGGAGCGAGTGCGTTGATCGCCGTGCGGTAGGCTTCGGGATCGTGCTCGGTGGTGTCGGTGGGGAAGCTGGTGAACCGGGTGTCGAGATCCCGGTAGCGTCGAGCGATGGTGGCGTCGAGGTGGCGCCGGATGGCCGGGAACTTCGTGCCGTCGGTACCGGCCATCGCGAGCTCGCCGACCTCGCCCGCGCGGCGCAAATCGAACAGCGTCAAGGCCACGACGCCCGCGCTCTTGTCCGAGGAGGAGGCGGCGCGGTGCACGTATCCGGTGGTGTACTCGCCGGTTCCAACCATGAGGATTGTGGGACGGTGCATCGGCGATCGGGGATCTCGGGGGGCGGCTCCGCTTGCGGGGGTTCGGCGATGGCCGGGGGCGACCGGGCATCTTCCGATCCGCAGGGGCACCGCGCAACCGGAGAAGCGAATGTCGCAAGTCATGCGGGGCCGCGGCGCAAGATTAGGTGTAGGTTCCGAGGCGATGAGAAAGTTTGTAGCGGGGATCGATTATTCGGACGAGTCGGCCGGGGCGCTGGCGGAGGCGACAAGGCTGGCGGGGGAGTCGGGCATGGTGGTCGCGGTGCACGTTTTCGAGGAGGGGATCCTCCACGATCTCCTGCGCCAGGCATCGATCGACGAGGAGAACCTTTTGGAAGGCGCGCGGCGACGCCTGGCGGATTTTGTTGACAAGTATGGTGGCGACTATCCGATCGTCGAGGAGGTGGTCGTCGGGCATCCCTACGACGCCTTGGAGGAAGCGGTCCAGCGGATCGGGGCCGACTGCCTGGCGCTCGGCGTCCGTGGGCAAGCCCACCGTTCCGCCGGTCCCGGCGAACTCGCCGTGCAATGCGTCCGGAGGTCGGCGTGTCCCGTCATGCTCGTGGCGGAAGCGGGGGAGCGCGGGTTCCGGGAAATCGTCGCCTGCATCGACTTTTCCTCGATGTCCCCGCGCATCGCCGCGGCGGCCACCGAGATGGCGGTGCGAGAGGGTGCGTTCCTGCATTTCGTCCACGTCTATCGGCCGCTCGGACTGATCGTGGGGGCGATGGACCAGTACATGCCGTCGTATCCGTTGCTTCCGGAAGAGGAGATGATCGCCGGCGTGCGGAAGGAACTCGACGCGTTTGTCGCCAGCCTCGACCTTGCCCCTCTCAACGGGCGCTATCGGGCGACGGTCCTCGATTCGCTAAACGTGGGTGGCGCCGTGCACGCGTTCGCGGACAATCGTGACGATTGTCTGGTGATCCTCGGGACGCTCGGGCGCACGGGGATCAAACGTCTGCTCATGGGCACGACGGCGGAAAAAATCGTGCGGGGGGCGCGATGCTCGGTGCTCGCGCTCAAGCCGGAGTAGGCGACCCTTAGCGGGCTCGCTGCCTGTTCGCATGCCCGTGCCGGTGAGATCTGGATGATGGCGCGCGATCCGCGCCCGAGATCTGGCGTCACGGAGTCCTGATGAACCGGTAGTAGCGGCGCCGCGCGTCGATGGTGTCGCTGAACTCGATTGTGTTTCCCGTGGCGAGGACGCTCCCCCGTGACTCCCATGCCACGAGGTCGGCGCTGGCTTCGGCGTTGTAGATAAAGCCGGGCTCGGCGGTCACGGTGAATCTCAGCGTGGGGCCGTCGCGGACGAAGGTGGCGGCGGGCTCGATGGCGGCGCGACCGTTCGCGCCCCCGGGGCTGGGGCTGGCGAGCGCGACGATCTGTCCACCG
>CAZKYJ010000314.1:0-6207 GCA_964556355.1 uncultured Verrucomicrobiales bacterium
GAGGTCGTCGGCGTCGAGTACGAGGGCAAAGTGCTTTCCGAGCGCGAGGGCATTCTCGCCACCAAAGCCCTGCTGGAGAAGGTGCGCACCGAGCTCGCCTAGCACGTCCGCCCATGGCCGGAAGCGAAGGGCTCGAGCGGTCCCCCTGGCGCAGGCTGGGGAGCTTCTTCTTCGGTTATGACTATTTCATCGCCCACCGGCACGCCGATGGGAAGGAATATGCGGCCGCTCTCTACCGCCAGCTAAGTGCCCCCGGCCGGGGATTCGAGTGCTTTCTGGACACGCACCACTACCCCGCCGGCGGGAATCTGCGGGGGCTGCAAACCCGCGCCCTCCGCCAGTCCTCACGCCTCATCGTTGTCGTATCGCCATCCTGCCACGCGGCACGGCCGGAGGGGGAACACGACTACCTGCTGAGCGAGATCCGGGAGTTCAGCAGCCATGCCGACCGCGATCAAATCACGCCGATCGGCACTGCGGATACGCTTTCGGCGATCCGCCACTCCGGCTCGCTCATCCTCGCGCACATCCCCCACCTGCCGGACGACATCTGCCTCCTCGAGTCGCCGGAGGCCTTCACCGCGGCCGAGCCCGTCCCGTCGGAAGACGTCGTGCAAAAGCTGCTCAATGACTTCGTCGAACAGCGGCGATCGGCACGCCGCGAGCGGTGGCTCCGCGTCGTGGTGGCAGCGCTCTCACTCCTGCTGGTACTCGCGACCGCCGCGGCCGGCCTCGCCTACACTCAGAGCGAGCAACGCCGCGCCCTGCTCGTCGAGGCCAGTGAGTCGGATCGCGCGACCGCGCTGCGCCTCGGCCAGACCGGGAGCCAGGAGGCGCTCTCCTACGCCGCCCGCTCGCTGCGCTACCACCCGGATAACCGTCACGCGTCCTCGCTCCTCCAGTCCGTGCTTCTATGGGACAACCGCTCCGTGCTACCGACAGATGTTTTCCCGATCGCCGGACCGCTCCGGTCGGTGGCGCTGGCGCCCTCCGGGGAGTTTGTCGTGGCGGTCGGCGAAGATGGTAACGCCACCCGCTACGACACGCCGGAGGGCGGCGGCTGTACGCCCGCCTTCACGCTACCCCTACCGATCGCCCCCAGCACCGTGGCCATCAGCCCCGACGAACGTTGGATCGCACTCCGCGCATTAGATTTCGTGTGGCTCCTCCACGCTGATGGCGGGCGCAAAGCGGGGCTGCCGGAGAAAGTGGATGGGCTCACCGACGTGGCCTTCGCCCCCGACGGCGCCCAGTTCCTTCTCTCTACCGAGAACGGTCAACTGCACCGCTGGGAGCTCCGGCAAGACGCGGCCCCCGAACCCCTCCCCACCACCACCTTCGAGGAGCCGCTGACCTGCCTCGCCTTCTCGCCCGCCGGCCGCCTGCTGGTCGGGGCGAGCACCGGGGTCTATTTCACCGGTCCCGCTGCCGCCGGCGGCACGGACCACGGTGCCGAGCTGCCATCGCCGGTCGCCTCCGCCAGCCTGTCGCCGACGGGCGAATTCTGGGCGGCGCGTTGTGAGGACGGCAGCTGCCATTTCGGGCGCTGGGCGGAGCCCACCTCATCACCGATCGCGTCAATCAAAAGCGAGAGCCCGCTCGTCTTCAGCCCGGACGGGCGCTACCTCGCCACCGCCGACTATTCCCAGCCGCTGGTCTTCGATCTGGAAAGCGGGGGCGCACGCGCCGAATACCAACCCGCCAAGCATGAGTCATCGATCACGTCGATGACCTACAGCCCGGACGGCCAGCTCTTGCTCACCGCCTCCCGCGAGGGCTTTGGCCAGCTCTGGGAACAGGCACCGGGCCGCTGGCGCTACCTCGTCGACCTGAACAACCCCCTCGTCGCCGCCGGATTCGCCCGGAACGGGCGGCGCGCTGTCACCTGCTCCCGATCCGGCAACCTCGCGTTTTGGGACACCGCTCTGCAGTCCGCCCTCGCCGTCGTCCTCTCGGCTCCAAGCACCGCCGAAGCCCCCGAGGATGCTGCGACCGCGCTCGCCGCCGCGTTTGCGGACACGAGCGACCGCCTGACAGCCATCTTCGCCGACGGCTCGCTGCGACGCTGGCGGTTCTTGGAGTCGCTCGACCCACTACCTGCCGGGACTCTCCGCCGCCTTACCACCAGCAGAATCGAACGGGCGGAGTTCGTCGGCAAAGACGATCGCTACGCGGCGATCGTGGATGCGGGGGGCACCCTCGCCGTGTGGGATCTCGAGTCGCAGGAACGGGTTAGCGCCCCCTTGCGCGAGGGCGAAGTGAGGGCGTTCGACGTTGACCTTGGAAACCGCCGCATCGCCATCGCCGCGGGCTTCGCTGCGCCGAGTGTTTTCGATTTTGACGGCGGCCTGGTCATGGCGCTGCCGAGGGCGCCTCGCGGGACGTGGAGCTACCGCGTCCGTTTCGTCGATGGCGGAAGTGCGCTCGCCGTCTCGGACGGTCAGGAGGTTACCCTCGCCAGCCTCCCGGCGGGCGAAGCGCGCCCCGGGTTCCGGCATGTTGCCGCGGGCGCCGGGGCTTCCATCAAGGGACTCATCTCCGACGGTGGCCCGACGCTCGCCGTCGTCGAAACCGCGCCCACCGGAAACGATAGCGTCACAGTCTACCGGCTGCCGGGAAATGAACCTCTCGGGCAGTTCGTGGCGCAGCCCGGCGGCGGCGCCGGCGCCATCGTTCCCTCCCCGGCGGGCGACTGCCTCGTGCTTTCACCCCATGGCCAAGTCGAACTTTGGGATCCGCGCTCGCTGCGGCCTTTTGGTTTCGTCAGCGCGCACTCCGACGGGCCGGCCTCACTCTCTCCGGACGGTCGGTTCCTCGCGGCGGTCGGCTACGACCATGAGCTACGCCTCGCCGAGACGCCCATCACCACCACCCACGCCAGCATCCCCCCCGAAGCCGCGCGCTACCTCACCGGCCTCGACTTCGGCCACGGGGGCGTCTTGAGCCAGATCCCCTTGGCCGAGCGCCAAACAGCGGGGCAAGTGCTCCGCCGACACCCCACCGACGGACGCATTGGTGAACTGTTGCGCTGGCGGCTCGGGCTGATGGAAGGCGATCCCGTCTCGCCGGCCTTGCCCGTATCCCGCTCTTCCTACGCCGCTCGGTTGCTGGCCTCAGGCAATGCCGAACTCGTCCAAGAGGCCACTGCCATCGATCCGTCTCATCCCCTGCTGGCCGCCGCGCTCGCCGGTGCATCACCGACGCCGGGAACCCGGCGCTTCCACGCCCGCCGCGCACTCGAGATCGCCTACCCCACCCCCGCCGCACAGGTCGCGGCGGCAGAGATACTCCAGCGGGCCGGCTGGCAGGACGAGGCCGGTGCCCTCCGGGCGCGGGGCCACAGCGACGATGGGATGGGGGCACCGGACACTCCGGCCACCGAAAACAACTTTCCCGGATTCGAAACTCGGCGCTTGCAAGCACCGCCAGCGCGCGATGTTGAGCCTGCCCGATCCCGCCAATGATTCGCTCCGCCCTAGCCGCCGCCCTTGGCGCACTCCTTCTCCCCCAGGCGATCGCCCAGTCCAACGTCGCGCGCTTCGACTTCGGCACCGGGACGAGAAGCGCCGCCGAGGTCACCAGCATCTTCGGCCGGCTGCCCACCCACGGTTTCGCCCCCATGCGGGTACGCCTCCGCAACGATACCGCCGAGGATCGCGACTGGACGTTCCGCTTCAGCGTGAACACCAATTCCGGGGACTCGTTCGGGAGCACGTTCACCCTCGCCGCCGCCAAGCAGGCGGAGACCGTCCACGATATCGTCGTCCCCTTGCCGACCCAGTTCGAGCGGTCGAGCGGTCGGAGCTACAACTCGAGCTACCTCACCGTCGAAGTGAACGCCCCCCCGTTCGGCGACCGGAGAGACAACTACGGCAGCGACGCCCCTTCCAAGTGGCCGGCCATCGCCTTGAGCACCGCGATCAAGGAGAAAAACCTCCTCTCCCTCGACGACACGATCGAGAAAAAACGGTCGATCGACAGCTTCGGATCGGGCTTCAACCCGGCGGATTTGCCGGCCGATTGGCGCGCCTACAGCGGGCTCGACTTCCTCCTCATCTCTTCCGAAGAATGGGTTGCCCTCGCCCCGGGCGCCCGCACCGCGATCGCCGACTGGGTCAAACTCGGCGGCGACCTTCACCTTTATGCGAGCAATGCGGCGACGACCTTGGAGTCGCTCGGGCTCTCCGGGGGGACCGGTCTGGGTGGGGTGCTTCGGCTCGAGTGGGACGGGAGCAATCTCGACACCGACAGGACGATCGACCTCTATGCCGACCTGGCGAAACCGGGCAACAAAAAGAATGCCCAGTTCTCGGAGAGCTACGGGGCGGCCTGGGAACTGGCCAACGCGCTGGGAACCCGGTCGTTCGGCAGCTGGCAGGTCGCCATCATCCTCGTCATCTTCGGGGTGCTCGTCGGCCCGGTGAACCTCTTCGTCCTCGCCAAACCCGGTCAGCGCCACCGCCTGTTCATCACCACCCCGATCATCTCCGTCGGCACCAGCCTGGTGCTCATCGCGCTCATCTTGTTCCAAGACGGAACCGGAGGAAAAGGCCGGCGCTTCGCCTTCATCGAGCTGAGCACGGCCGATCGGAAGACCTACCACCTCCAGGAACAGACCGCGCGCACCGGCGTGATCTTCCGCTCGGAGTTCCGATTCGACGAGCCCACCTTCATCACCCCGGTCATCACTCCCCCATCGGCCTGGTCGAGTATCTCGGCCGCCTACGGCCGCCCCCCGGTCGCCTATTCGGGCAACGGAGATTCCCGCGGGGGCGACTGGTTCCAGAGCCGTAAGGAACAGGCGCACTACCTGGAATCCGTGCGCTCGACCCGCGCCCGCGTCGAGCTCGTCCCCGACGGTGGCACCCCCACTCCGACGGTTGTCTCAAGCATCGAGTTCCCCCTCGACGCCCTCTACTACCAGCTCGAAGACGGCACCTACTACCGCAGCACCGGACCGGTCCGCACCGGAGAAAAAGCCCCTCTCGAATCGATCAGCAAGGGCGCCTACGAGCAAGCGCTGACCGAAGCCTGCTCGCTGGCCTCCCCCGATCTCCGCGAGCGCCTCGTCCCGCACTGCGACGCACCCGGCACCTTCTTCGCCACCGCCAGTTCCCCGGACCCGATGATCGCCACCCTCGCCTCCATCTCTTGGAATGACGACCGCAGCCTCATCCACGGCCCCGTCGCACCCGCGCCCTGAACGATGTCCGCACCCGCCCCACCAGACCCGCCACCCGGCGTCCCCGCCATCAAGGTCGAAAACCTTCATCGGACCTTCGGCGACGTCCGCGCCGTCCAAGGCGTCTCCTTCGAGATCCCGCGGGGGAGGGTCGTCGGCTTCGTCGGCGCCAACGGCGCGGGCAAAACGACCACCATGCGCGTGCTCGCCACCCTCGACTACCCGACGGCCGGCCGCGCTTCGATCCTCGGCATCGACGTGGTGAACTACCCATCCCGCATCCGGTCACTCCTCGGGTGGATGCCCGACTCGTTCGGCACCTACGACAATATGACGGTGGTCGAGTACCTCGACTTCTTCGCCCGGGCGCTCGGGTTCAAAGGCGACGAGCGCGTCGAGCGAGTCACCGAGGTGATGGAGTTCACCGATCTCACCCCGCTGGCGGACCGCCTTATCAACCAGCTCTCGAAAGGGATGGGGCAGCGCCTCTGCCTCGGCCGCGCCCTCATTCACGACCCCGAGGTGCTCATCCTCGACGAGCCCGCCGCCGGGCTCGATCCCAAGGCGCGCGTCGAGCTCAAGAGCCTCATCCGCATCCTCGCCGAGGACGGCAAAACCATCCTCATCAGCTCCCACATCCTCTCCGAACTTGGCGAGATGTGCGACTCCCTCCTCTTCATCGACAATGGCCGCATCGTCCACCACGGCGATGCCGATTCCCTGAAACGGGGCGCCGATGGCATCACCCTGCTCGATGTCCAGCTCGCCTCCGGTGGCGCCGAGCGCCTCCGCGAGTGGGCCTCGCTCAGCCCGCTGGCCAGCTTCGTCGCCGACCGCAAGAACGGCGGCCGCCTCCAGGTCGAGTCGCAGGACGATGGCGAGATCGCCTCGGTGCTCCGGCGGATGGTCAATGACGGGCTCCCGGTCATCGAGTTCCGACGCGAGGAGCGCAACCTCGAAGACGCCTTCATCCACATCCTTGGCGAACTCGAAAAGTCCTCCCAGCCCCCTTCGGGAGATGCCCC
>CAZKYJ010000315.1:0-2726 GCA_964556355.1 uncultured Verrucomicrobiales bacterium
CGGAGGGTGGGGTCGAACGAGGCGGGAGAAACGGGAGCGATCATGAGCTCGCCGCGGGCGGTGAGAACGATGAGCTTGCCGTCGGCGACCGTCACGCCCCCGGTTCCGACACCAGCCTCCGCCCAGATCTCTTCGCCGGTCGCGAACTCGACACATTTGAGCGGCGCCTTGTCGCCCTCGTTGCCATCGGTGCCGTAGAGATAGCCATCGACCAAGACGCACGGGTTCATCTGCGTCCTGAGGACCTTGCTCTTCCAGACCTCTTCGGGTTCGCCGCCGCCGACGTCGATGAGCACGCTCCCCTTGTTGTAGCCGGAGGCGAGGAAAACGCGGTCACCCGCGATGATCGGGTCGGAAGCATTGACTCCGTAGCGGGTGGCCCAGCGGTAGCTCCAGGCCTGCTTACCCGTCGCCACGTCCGCCGAGACGTACTCCTTCCCGTTGGTGAAGATGGCGAGCTTACGGTCGCCTTTTTCGTAGACGACCGGTGTCGAATAGCCAGCCTCCTCGGTTCCCGAGGCCCAGACGATTTCGCCGTCCGAGCGGCGCACGGCGATGCCGTTCTCGCCGATGTTGAGCAAGATCTGGTCGCCCACGACGACGGGCGAGCCGCTGTAGCCCCAGGTCGGCTTCGGCATCTCAGCGGCCTCGGCGGGGTTGGTCGCCCACTTGACCGAACCATCGGCGAGGCTGAGGCACATCAACTGCCCGCGCTTGGCGAGAACGAAGACCTCGCCGCCGTCGACCGTCGGCGTGGCGGTCGGCCCCCCCTCGTAGTACTTGTCATCGAGCGGCGCCGCAAAGGCGTGTTTCCAGAGCTCGGCGCCCGTGGTGGCGTCCAGACAAACCACCGTGTCCGTGGCCTCTCCGTCGTTTCCGGTGGTGAGCACTTTTCCATCGCTCACGACGACCGAGGCAAACCCGATCCCCACCTTCGCTCGCCACACGACCGGCGCCTCGTCTTCCCACGTCGACTGCCAGCCGCCCTCCGTCGAGATCCCATCGGCCTGCGGCCCGCGCCAGCGAGGCCAGTCTTCCGCCGTAGTGGAGCCCGCCAGCGCGAGCACGAGAATTCCGAATCCGATGCGTTTCATGACCCGCCGAATCTGGCCACGCCACCCTGAATTGCAACAAGTCCCCGCAGCGGCCCGTCGGAGCGCCCGCTCACTGCGGCGGGAGAGCGATGGCCGAAATCTCCGAAAACTCGGCGGCAGCCCGGTCGGGGTGCGGGCAGTAGCGGCGCACGCCGATGGCACCGTGGGCGAAGCTGTCGTCCTCCCGTTCGATCACCGGCTCCACCGAGCCGTCGACAAAGACCGCGATCCTTCTGCCCCTGGCGGTCACGCGGATGGAGTGCTGCGAATCGGCAGCGATGTCCATCGGGGCGCTCCCGATTTCCTCCCACCGGTGGTCAGCTTTGCCGAGGATCACCTGGTTCCTCCCCGCACAGATCCCCGCGTAGTAGCCACGGTAAGAATTCGGACCGATGGAGACATCGCTGACCCGGAAGATGAGGCCCGCATCGCCGGCCTCACCGAGCGCCACCTGGCCGCTGAACTCGAGATCGTGGAAATCGGTGGCGGGGACAACCGCTTTTGGCCCGGTGATCCACTCGCCCCCGGAGCCCGCGTTGGAGGTGGTGTGGAGCACGCCGTCCCCGGCGTACCACCCACCGCCATAGACGACCCACCCGAGCAGGTCGTCGTCCGCGAAGTCGTCGGAAAACGACGTGGGAGGACTTTTGGGTTCACCGATGACCGGAAAGCTGGTTACCCGCAACATTCCAGCCCCGAAGGGCACGAGGGTGATGGTCTCCGTGGGCGCACCGGAGGCCACCGGGCTGACCGGGGGATCGAAGGCGACGCCCCCCCCCGGGGCGATCGTCCACCCGGGGAGCCTCTTGGCCCGGGCGGAGAGCGTGACCGGGGTCAGGGCACGGGAAAACGGGTGCGCGGGCATCTCGGTGACGTGGGCGATGATCTCCTTCCCTGGGTCGTCGGTGTCGAGCACCAATGCGTAATTCCAGTCCGACTCGGGATGGAGCTCGTAGGATTCGAACCCCGGCAGTGGCGCCTCGGCGAACGGCTCCTCCCGCTCTCGGATCCCGAGGGAATAGACGAGCGGCCCGCGATGGATGCTCGCGCTGTTGTTGACGCCGCGCTCGACGCGCACCTCCATCGGGAGCACGAGCCGAACCTCATCGCCGTCGCGCCACCGGCGCTCGATCACGGCAAAGCTCCCCGCGGCGGGACGGGGTTCCGCTTCGCCGTTGACTTCGAGGGTGGCCGACTCACACCACGCGGGAACCCGCAGGGAGAGCGGGAAGGTCGCGTCGGCATTCGTCCGCACGCGGATGGTGACCTGATCGCCGAAGGGATAGGTGGTTTCCTCGGTGAGGGTGACCGTCTGATCGTCACCCACGCTGGCGGTGACTTCGGTGGGACCGTAGGCGAGCACGGCGAGGCCATTGCCCGGGGTGGCGGCCCAGCTATTTTGTACGAACTTCGGCCATCCCATGTGGAAGTTGTAGCAGCAACAGGGAAACCCGGCGACGGGCGACGGCGTCGTCGCGTTGTGATAGTCCTGGTTGAACCCTTTCGGCCCGCGGATGGCGGCCACGTTGTTGTTCACGCAGTAGTAGACGTGCTGGTGGATATCTTCGGAGGTCGACCCGGGCAGGGCGTTATAGGCCATCCGCTCGAGGCTATCTCCGATCGACGCATCGC
>CAZKYJ010000315.1:2736-6170 GCA_964556355.1 uncultured Verrucomicrobiales bacterium
GGATGCGGAGGACGGCCGCGTCGCTGAGCAGGCGCTCGACCACGGAGCAGAACTCGATGCCCTGCACGGTGGACGAACCGGAAAGGAACTCACTGCCCGCGTTGAGACCGACGGCCTGGCCGTGGTCGCGATCCAGGTGGGCGAGCCCGGCGGCGTAGGCGGCGCGATCCTTCTCCGCATGGGAACGCTGCCAGTAGACCGCCGGCATCTTGATGGCTTGGGGCACGTTGACGTTGTGCTTCGGGTGGAAGTCATTGCCGAACTCAAGGAAGCGATTGTGGGTGAGGATGTCCGTCCAGGGATAGGCCTGCTCGGCGAGCGTGTCGGAGAGGGTGAGCAGGAACGCCTCGCCGGTGCGATTGTAGAGCCAGAAGAGGGTGTCGATCTCGTCACCGGCGCGGGCCTTGCCCCAAGCTTCCAGCGGCCGGGCACCGATCGCGCCGCTCATGTGGGCGTAGTACGCGGAAAGAAATGGGATCACACGCGGGTCGGCCGTGGCCTCTTGGAAGTCGCGCAGCAGGTGGTTGACGACCATGCGCGGCCACCAGTCGCTATTGGAACGCGGTCCGTAAAAGCCGTCGTCCCGCTGGCTGGAAAGGATCGCGTCGACCCATGTCCGAGCGCGCGCTTGCAGCTCTTCGTCACCAAGCCCCCAGGCGAGCGGGATGAGCCCTTTGAGATAGTACGGGCCTTTCTCCCAGTCCTCGCCGTCACCGCCGAGCCACTTGCTGCCGGGTCCGGCGGCGTCGAGCAACCGGTGGGCGTGGCCGGTGAGCCCGTCACGCTGGAGTTCGAGCTGACCCCGGAGCCAGCCTCGCGGTTTCACGCTTCCGAGCGGCAAGGCCGTGAAGGGAACCGCCGCGAGGGGCTCGCGATTCGGGAAGACCGCGGTCGCGGGTCCGGCCGACAACGGCGTGGCGGCGAGGCACAGGAGAAGCGATACCTTGGAGATTCTCATGATGATCCATGCCGCACATCCCGCCCCCTCGCCTTGAGAGATCGGCAATCATTTTGGAGGAATCGGACGCCGCTAGAAGTCCCCGATAGTGGCCAGACGGCGGCGTTTCTGACCGATCTTGGGTACGCACGCGATGAGGGCTTTGGTGTAGGGGTGCCGCGGGGCGTCGAGGACTTGGTCGGCGGAACCGGCCTCGACGATCTCTCCACGGTACATCACCGCGACTTTGTCGGCGATTCCACGGATGATGCCGAAGTTGTGGGTAATGAGAATGATCGCGGTGTCGAGTTCGGACTGCAACTCGCCGAGGAGGGCGATGACCTTCCGTTCGACGGTGGCGTCGAGGGCCGTGGTGGGCTCGTCGGCGATGAGGAGCCGGGGGCGACAGGCGAGCGCCATGGCGATGACCACCCGCTGCTGCATGCCGCCACTCAGCTCGTGCGGGTAGCTGCGCAGGCGGGATTCGGGCATGGTGATGCCGACGCGGTCGAGCCACCGCACGATCTCGGCATCGACGTCTTGCACGTCGGGACGGTGGAGACGGATGGCCTCCCCGATCTGGGTGCGTACGGTGAAGACGGGGTTGAGCGAGGTGCCGGGCTCCTGGAAGACGTAGCCAATATCGTTACCCCGCAGGCGGCGGAGGGCGGCAGCCTCCATGGCGGCGACGTCCGCACCGTCGAAACGGATGCTTCCCCCGGCGATCTCGGTGGGCGCCGCGTGGTGCAAGCAGGCCAAGGTCATGGCGGTAACGGATTTCCCGCTGCCGCTCTCCCCGACGATGGCGAGGGTCTCCCCGGGATCGAGGGTGAACGACACGCCGCGCACGGCCTCGAAAGCACCGCCCGAGTCATCGCGGAAGCGGACGTGCAGGTCGCTGACCTCGAGCAGGCTCACCGGTAGCGATCCTCCGTCCAGGGGTCCGCGGAATCACTGTAACCGCGCCGCTCCCAGTAGCCGAGGACGTTCTCAGTGAGGAACTCGATCTTGCGCAAAAACTTGGCGCTCTTCCACGCGTAGAGGTGCGGCACGACGACCCGGAGTGGCGCACCGTGGGCGGGGACGAGCGGCCGACCGTCAAAATGGCTCGCGAGAATGACGTCGTCGCGCCGGAGCTCGGCGAGCGGGAGATTGGTGGTGTAGCCATCGTAGCCCGTGAAAAGCACGTAGCACGCATCGTCCGACGGGGCGACTCGGCGCTCGATCTCGGCAAAGGCGACGCCCGCCCAGCGGCAGTCGCGCTTGCTCCAGGTCGTCACGCAGTGGAAGTCGCGCACGATCTCCGTGGTGGGCAGCCCGCCGAATTCGGCCCAGGTAAGTTCGAGCGGCGCGCCGACGGCTCCGGTGACCTCGAGCCGCCACTCCGACTCGGCCACGTCGGGGCGGATCCCGAGATCGAGCACGGGGAAAAGGTCGGTTTCTTTCTGTCCTGGCGGCAGGGGCAGCGGCGGCATCGGGGGATACTAGACTCACCCGCGCGCCCGTTCCATCACGAACATCCCGTAGCCGAGCGAGCGGTTCCGGTAGGCACGCATGACTTGGAGGACGGTCCAGCCCAGCCGCAGGTGACGCCCGGGAGCCACGGCGAGCCGGCCGAGGTAGCCGGAGCGGGTGACCGACCTGACGAGCAGGCGCCCGACGATCACCCGCCAGGTCCGAGAGACGTTCCGGGTCAGGTCGTTCTCCGCGACCAGCGTCAGACCGGCGCGGGCGATGATCTCGCGATACTCGTCCGCGCTCCCGATCCCCGCCAGTTGGCCGCCCCGGCAGATCGAAGCCACCAGCCGGGCGTCGGCCGTCTCTCCCGCCGTCCAACACAGCACCGATGCCCGCCCGCCGGGACGCAGGACACGGGCGATCTCGCAGAAGAACCGGCGCTTGTCGGCCACGTGCGCCAGGCATTCGATCGAGAGCGCGGCGTCCACCGAGCCATCGCCGAGGTCGTTCTCCAACCAGTCGCCGAGCCGGACGTCGATACCCGGTCCGGAAGCCGCGCCGTGCTGTGCCCGCGAGAGCGTGAACCCGGTGACCCGGACCGCGAACCCCGCGACCAGAAGACGGGCGGTCGCGCCATAGCCGCAGCCGATATCGACCACGCGCTGCCCGGCCCGCAGCCCCAACGGGGCCACCGCCTCCACGACGAGGGCACGCGTCGCCTCCGCGGCTGATTCGTCGCCCCGAACCCACAGCCCGTGGTGCAGGTGCTCGCCCCAGCAGTCGCGATAGAAAAAATCGAGCGCGTCGTAGTGTTGGCCCACGGCAGCAGGTCCGGCCGGCCGCTCCGGGACGATCATTCCTCGTCCAAGGAGATCACCACTTTGCCGAAGTGGGCGCCGCTCTCCAGGTAGTCGTAGGCCGCCGACGCTTCCGCGAACGGGAAAACGCGATCGATGACCGGCCTGATGCCGTGGGTAGCGAGGAAGGCGTTGAACCGTCCGAAGGCCGCGCGGTTACCCACGTAGATACCATCGAGGCG
>CAZKYJ010000316.1:0-6163 GCA_964556355.1 uncultured Verrucomicrobiales bacterium
GAAGAGGGCGTTGCGCAGCTCGCGCTCGATGGTCGGGCGCTCGACGTGGATCTCGCCGGTCAGCCAGAGCGACTCCAGCGCCGACAGCAGCCGCGTGCGCCCGTAGCTCCGCTCGCCGGGGGTGAGGTGCGGGTTCTCCAGCTCCAGCAGCCAGTGGTAGACGTCGCGGTGGCGTTCCCGAACGCTGGGGCGCTTGGCTTCGGTCGGGTGGGCGGTGAAAACCGGCTCCACGCGCACCGAGCGGATCACCTGGGCGATCTCCTCGGCGGCGAAGCCCTCGGACTTGAGCGCGGCGAGGCAGTGCGCCCAGAGCCCCCGTTCCGCTTCGGGGCCGAGGTGGATCTCGCGGAGGCGACGGGTCTTCAGGGCGACCCGCTCCTCCACCATATCCAAGAGCTGGAACGCGATCGAGTAGAGCTGCGCGATCGCGGCCGGTTCCTGATCGACGGGCGCCTCGCCGTCGAGCCAAGGAAGCGCCCGCGCGAGTTCTTCGTCGCCGGATGAAACGAGCACCTCGCGGAGGCAACCCATCACCTCCCGGATCTCTTCGTCGAGGGTGCGCAGGCCGGAGCCGATGAGTTCTTTTGCTGAGATTTCGGTCATTGTATGGTCGTGTTGGGCGGGGTGCGAAACCCCGCATGGGGCGGTGGCATGGGCGTCCTCCCGGTGTTCGTGATCGCCCGTGGCGACGAGCATGGTGGAGTAGACGTCATCGCATGATCCTAAGCAAGCTTCGTACCCCGCGACGCCGCGCGGCCCCCGGCATCGAAGGTTGTCGGCATACAATCCCGGCGCATCGGCGCCGGTCCGGAGGCACGGCAGGGGGAGGCGTGCGGGTGGGAGCAAAACCCGGATGGGGCGCCACCCTGCGAGCCGGGACGGCCGGGGGGCAGACCCTTCCGTCTAGACCGGGGCCGGGGTCGGGACGAAAACCGTCATCATACCGGCCGCTTCGGCGGCAAGGATACCGTTGTGGCCGTCCTCGAAGACGAGGCATCGGGCCGGATCGACTCCCAGGCGTTTGGCGGCGAGGAGGAACATGTCGGGCGCGGGTTTGCCACGCCCAGGAGCCACGTTCTCGGGAGTGATGACCACCGGAAAAAGATGGGCGATCCCGAGGTGGACGAGCGAGTCGTCGACGATCTCCCGGTCGCTGCCGGAGGCGACGCCCATCGGGAGCTTACCCTCCAACGATCTGGCAAAATCGACGACCGGGTTGATCGGGCCGACGGTGTGGTGGTTCTCCCGGACGTAGATCGTCCGGTCGGCGTTGACGGCATCGGCATCGAGCGTGGTGCCATACTCGTCGTTGAGCTGGGCGACCGTCGCGGGAATCGGCATCCCGGCGTTCCCGTAGTGGCGCTCACGGGTGAACTCGTGGGCAAATCCCGCCTTCTTCAGCGCATGCACCCACGCATCGTAGTGGAGCGGCATGGAATCGACGAGCGTGCCGTCGCAGTCGAATATCACCGCGTCGTAGCCAGACCCGGGGATGGCGATGCCGTTGGCGGCCATGGGCTAGCTCGACGCTTTCGCCTTCTCTTTCGACTCGGGCGCCTTCGTCTCGGCGCCGCCGGACGACGCAGCGCCTTCCTCGGCGGTCGAGCCGGCCTCGAGCATGTGGTGGCTGTCGCCCTCGCGGTAGCTGCCGTTCTCGCCACCGGTGCCGAAGATCTTGGTGAAAAAGCGTTTCGGGATGCTTTTGCCGCGCTCCTCGGACTCGAGTTCGCGGTGCGCCTCGGCCTTGGCGCTCTCCCATGCGGGAGCGAAGCCGGGCGCGTGGATCATGAGGCGCTTCTCGGCGCGGGTGAGGATCTCCATGTCCCGGGCGAGTTTCTGTTCGGGCTTCTCGATGATCTGCCCGATGCGCAGGCGAAGATTCTCGTTCTCCTTCACCAGCTCGTCCTTCTCTTTGCGCACCATGTCGTACTGGCGCGCCTCGAGCTCGAGCTTGTCGCCGAGGTGCTTTTGAAACCGCTTGAATTCCCGCTTGGTCTTCCAGTGGTTGATGAACGAGATGCAGAAGAAGAGAAAGCCGAGGAGGAAACCCCAGAAAGCAGGGTGGTTGACGACAGTTTTGAGAAATTCCATGGGTGACAAGTCGGTGTTCGCTGGATTATACGGGTGACATCCAGTTCGTCACCTGCCCATTCGAGATTAATTCTCGGACAATCTCACCATTCGATTTGTTACGGTTTTGCAAATCAAATTTGAAAAAATTCTCGGTTTTTATAAGAGTTATGCTTTCCAACCGGCAAAGGCTTTGTCATACTACCGCGAATGGACACAACTTCCGCAAACCCCTTTGTTGATGACGTCTTCTTGGAAGGGGCGGGGGCGACCATCCCCCGCTCGGTGGAGTCGATTAATGACGGCGCGCTAAGGCGTCTTTTCGAGGATGTGCCGACGGCGGGAGGTGTCACCGTCCCCGGGCGTGGTGGAAGGGTGGCGCTATTGCTCGCGCCGCGGGCGGGATTCGGCAAAAGCCACCTCCTGGCCCGGGTTCGCTCCGAGCTCGGCGATCGGGTTCAGGTGGTGCCGCTCGTGTTCAATCGGGAGAGCCCGCTCGAGTGGAGCAACGTCTTCGCCCAGCTCACACGGGCTTGGGAGGTTCCGGTGGGAGCGGGGGAGGGGGCGATCTCGGCGCTCGACGATCTGGCGCGATTCACCTTTGCTACAGTGAACCGACTGCTCATCGAGCGCGGGGTGATCCCCTGCTCACGGCCGTCGATCGCTGTAAGGGAATTGCGTAAAAATTATCGCAAGCTGTTTGACTTCAGCGATGAAAAACAGGCTTCGGCGCGGTGGTTTGCGCAGAATTTTGAAAAGCTTCTTCCGGTGACTTCGGGCGAGCTCGCGACATTGGCGGGGGTTCGTCCGGCGCGGGCGACCTACTGGCTGCGGGCGTTGTGCGCCTATGCGCAAGGGGCGGCAGACTCGCCTGCGGCACGGGAGGAGGCGCTCCGGTGGGCGCTCGCCGATCCGGTCGAGTCGAACGCGGTGGCCGTCGGGGGGATGACGCTCGCCCAGGCGCCCTCTGCGGCGTCGTCAGAACCCGAATCGAAAGGGAAGGTCCGCGATCTGCTGCGGCTTGCGGCGCTGCACCGACCGGTCGTTTTCGTGATCGACCATCTCGATGCTTACTTCCGCGATGCTGAGGCCGGGCTCTCCATCGCCTACATCGTGACCGAGCTGCAGCATATGGTGCCACGGGAGCTGGCCATTCTGAGCCTGAACGAGGACGTCTGGGAGACCGCGTTCCAAGGGGGGCTTCCGAGTGCTTTCGAGGATCGACTGACCTCCAATGTGGTGAATCTCAAGGGGGTGAGCGCGGCCAGTGGCGAGGAGTTGGTGAGGGGGCGCTTGGCGGCTGCCGGCGTTGATCCGGACGAAGCGGGTGCCTTTGTCGATTTCTTACGGATTCCGCAATACTTTCAAAGTGAGGGGGGCAGGCTCGTTTCTCCGCGTGTGCTGTTGCGCTACGCGGCCATCCACTGGGATGTTTTTGCCAGCGAATCGGCCGACGAGCGGCGAGCCATCGCGGCGGCGTCGCGGGCGGAGGAGCCCCCGCCGGTTCCTGCAGAACCGGATCCGCTGGGAGCGGAGGACGCCTTTCCGGTCGATCCGGCGGTGGCGGATGATGCTGCGGCATCAGGGTCGTTTCTCGAGACGGACTCCCCGGGACCCGAGGAGGGTGACGATCGTTCGGTCCTCGGAGGGAGCACGCTCGGAGCCATCGCTTCGGCGGTCGATGGCCTTGTCGACGCCGACGCACCGGAGGAGTCGGAGCCCGCCTCCGGTGCCGGAGAGGACGAGAACCCATTCAAGCGCCTGAAATCGATGCTCACGAGGTTGCGGGACGAACGCGCCGCCCACGGCACTGCCGAGGCGACCGCCGACCCCGCGGTCGTTGGGGAGAGCGGGCAGCCGGAGGTGCCCGGGGACGGCTCGGTGTTGGGGCAGTTCCGGGCGGCACAACGCCGCTGGGAGAAGGCGATCGACCTGTCGGATCTGGACTACGGCAAGTTCTACAACCTTGTGGAGATCGCGGGAAAACGATTCCCGGTCGTTCGTTATGATGAGCTTGTCCTTGAAGGCTACCGAGATTCGCCGGTGGCGCGGTGGGCCTTTCGGGGGAACGAGATCCTCATCGGATTTACGGGCTCGGGCGAAGGTGGATTCTGGGAGAAGCTTTGCGCCCGGGTCATTGCCGATCGGGGGGCGCGGACGGGTCTGCGGACCAAGCTCGTCGCCTTCGAGACGGCCGAGAAGCGATTCGTCATCCCGGAGGTGGGCGGGACGGCGGAGGTGCTCTGGGATGTGGTCGCGCTGGACCGGTCGCGGCTGGCGGCGGTTTACGCGGCCGACGAGATGCTGCTCCGGGCACAAGCGGGCGAGATCGATGCGCATCCCGGTCAGATTCTGGGGGTCGTCGCCAGCGAACTGGACCCGCTTTGGAAACGGCTGACGCGGCCCGTCGCGGATGCCTCGGCGCGTGACGCGGCGTGATTTTCGACCTGGCGTCGACGTTGGTTAAGGATTTAGTTGCACGGTCGGTGGGGCTGATTTACCATGCTTGCCCGCTCGAACTTTGGCGGCAGGCGGACGAAGGGTGCACCAATGCTTCACATCGCGCTTGCCCGACGGCGGAACTCACGAATTTTAATCTGAACGAACTACGGTCATGAAAGCTGACATCCATCCCGAATACAAGGCAACCACGGTCTCCTGCACCTGCGGAGCGGTCTACGACACGCGCTCGACTGCCGCGGACATCAAGATCGGCATCTGCGCTGCCTGCCACCCGTACTTTACTGGGGAGCAGCGATTCATCGACACCGCCGGTCGCCTCGAGAAGTTCGCCCAGCGCTACGGCACCTCGAAAGTGCGCCGCGGCAAGCCGAAGCTCGGCCAATCGGCTGCGGCACCCGCGTCGGCTTAGCGACCAGATCCTTTCTGCAAAGTTAATTCGGCACCACCGCCCGCGATGGGAGGTGGTGCCGTTTTTTGTCATTCCCACCTGTTCCGATGGACTACGAACCGCTGATCGAGAAACGCCGCGCCCGCTTCGCCGAGCTTGAGGGTGCTATCTCGTCGCCGTCGTTTTACGACGACCCGAAGGCCGCGAGCGAGGGGATGAAGGAGCACGGGCGGATCAAGAACCTCCTCGATGACTGGGAGGCGCTCGTTTCCAGCCGTCGGCAGCTCGGGGACAGCAGGGAGCTGGCAGCTTCTACCGACGACGAGGAGATCGCCGAGATGGCGGCGGAGGAGATCCCCGAGCTGGAGTCGCGGATCGCGAAACTGGAGACGGCCATCCAGTACGCGCTGCTCCCGCGGGACCCGACCGAAGATCGCGACGCGATCTTCGAGATCCGCGCGGGCACCGGGGGGGACGAGGCCTCGCTTTTCGCTGGTGACCTCTGGCGGATGTACCAACGCTACACCGAATCGATCGGGTTCAAGATGGAGATGCTGGAGGCGAGCCCGAGCGAAGTGGGTGGCTTCAAAGAAGTGACCTTCCGGGTGACGGGCAACGAGGTTTTCCGCGTGCTCAAGTACGAGAGTGGGGTGCACCGGGTGCAGCGGGTGCCGAGCACCGAGACCCAAGGGCGGATCCACACCTCCACCGCCACCGTCGCCGTCCTCCCGGAGGCGGAGGAGATCGATATCGAGATCAAGCCCGACGACCTCCGCATCGAGGTCTGCCGGAGCGGTGGTGCCGGGGGGCAGCACGTCAACCGTACCGAATCCGCGGTGCAGATTTTCCACCTGCCCAGCGGGTTGATGGTACGCTGCGAGGAAGAGCGCAGCCAGATGCGCAACCGGGAGAAGGGGATGGTCATCCTCCGGGCCAAGCTGCTCGCGAAGAAGCAGCAGGAGGAGGAGGAAAAATACTCCAGCCACCGGAAGAGCCTCATCGGCAGCGGCGGGCGGGAGGAGAAGATCCGCACTTACAACTTTCCGCAGAACCGGGTAACCGATCACCGGATTGGCCTCACGCTCTACAATCTCGACAGCGTTATCCATGGAGATCTCGGGGAGCTCGTCGATGCCCTCCAGGCCGGGGCGATGGCCGAGCGCTTGGCCGATCTTGAGGAAAGCGGCCTCACGGCGGGATGAAGACCGTCTTGGAAACCATCCAAGGGGGCGCCGCCTATCT
>CAZKYJ010000317.1:0-6133 GCA_964556355.1 uncultured Verrucomicrobiales bacterium
CCCGTCGGCATCGCCGTCAACGATACGACCGGCGACGTCTATGTCGCGGACCGCGACAACAACCGCGTCTCGCAGTTCGACGCCGACGGCAACTTCATCCGCGCCTGGGGCAAAGACGTCGTCGCCTCTGGACCGGACAACGTCGACGGCGAAAGCTTCGAGGTCTGCGACGTTGCCGCCAATCCGACCGACGTCTGCAAGGCCGGAGTCGCGGGCGACGGGGCTGGTGCCTTCGACGGCCCCGTCGGCATCGCGGTCGACAACTCGGCCGGCCCGGCGGCGGGCAGCGTCTACGTGCAGGACGGCGGAAACCTGCGGGTGCAGCGCTTCAGCCCGCAGGGGGACTTCGTGCTCACCTGGGGCAAGAGCGTCAACGCAACCTCCGGCGGGGACGTCTGCCCGCGGCCGGCAAATCCCGGTGACCTCTGTGCCGCCGGTGCCGACTCGAGTGAGCTGGTTGGCTTCCACGAAAAAGGTGCCTTTGCTCCTCGCTGGGAGAACGCCCCCCGCATCGCTGTCGACGCGACCGGACGCATCTACGTGACCTCAGGAGAAGTGGAGTTTTTCCCATCCACCCCCGGCGACACACGCGTGGTCAGGTTCGACTCCTCCGGGCAGGTGGTCGATTATGCCGGCCGGGTGGAGCCCAACGTCTCGCTATTCGTATTTGGCCCGCACCGAGTTGCCGTCGACTCTGCGGGCTATGCATACGTCAATTCGACAGCGAGTCCGGCCCCCTACAAAGTCCTGAAATTCGGCCCCGACCAGTTCACCCCGTCGGGCACGCTTCCCAGCGGACCGGTGGACTTTCCGGCCTTCAATACTGGACTCAACCTCGCGATCGACCCGAGCAACGACTTCCTGTTTATGGTCGACGGAGGCTTCGCAAGCCCGTGTCAGACGGAAACGGCGCTCACCCACTTCGTCCAGTACAGCCCCAGCGGGCAGGTGGTCGACTGCACCCCGGGGACGACCCCTGGACTGCAGGGCGTTTCGAATGGAGTTGGCGGCATTGCGATCTCTGCCTCGCATCGGCTCTATTTGACGGTTGGCCTTTTCGGGGGTGCCAACGAAATCCGTGTCTTCGATGCGCCGACCCTTGAGCCGCCGGCGATCAGCGCCGATACCGTGAAGCCGCTCTCGGGTTCGGCGCTCATCGAGGCGTCGGTGACGGGGAACCTTTCGGAGACCTCCGCTTACGTCGAGTTCGGCACCGCGGGGCCGTGCTCGGCGAACCCCTGCGAAGCCACTCCTGGCCACTCCGCCGGCGCCAGCCGCGCTCCAGAGCCGTTGAAGATCGAGCTGGAGGGCCTCTCAGCCGACACGGTCTACCACTACCGGGTGGCGGCCGAAAACAGCGAGGGCGTGGCGTTCGGACCCGACCGCGTGCTCCGCACCTTCCCGGCCGACGCCTTCGACCCCTCCTGCCCGAACAATCTCGCTCGCCAGCAGACCGGCGCCGCCTTCCTTGCCGACTGCCGAGCATATGAGCTCGTTTCGGCTGCCGATGCGGGTGGCTATGACGTCGAGTCCTTCCTGGTGGCCGGCCAGACCCCGTTCGGCGGCTACCCGGCCGCCGAGGACCAGGCGCTGTATGCCATCCACAGCGGCGTCGTTCCCGGCGTCTCCGGAAACCCGACCAACCGCGGTCCCGACCCCTACGTGGCCACGCGCGATGAGCACGAGCAGCGCTGGGACACCTCCTACGTGGGCATTCCCGCCGATGCGCCCTCCGCCGCGCCGTTCAGCTCGACGCTGGCGGGCGCCGATTCCGGACTGGGCAGCTTCGCCTTCCTCGGCCCGGAAATGTGCGATCCGTGTTTCCCCGACGGCAGCTCGGGCATCCCGGTTCGCACCGCGGATGGCTCCCTAGTTCAGGGAATGCAGGGCTCGGTCCCGGTGGCTGACCCCAATCCCTCCGAAGCCGTCCGCAAGCCGTTCTCTGCCGACGGAAGCCACTTCATCTTCGCCTCGAAGCAGCAGTTCGAGCCGGCTGGAAACGAATCCGGAAGCGACATCACCGTCTATAACAGGGACCTGGACACCGGTACGACCCAGGTGGTCTCGACCCTGCCGAGCGGGGAAACCATCGCGGCCGGCGATGGCGTAACCGCCGTGGACGTGTCCGCCGACGGATCGCGGGTGCTGATCGGGAAGCTGGTTGCCACGGACGCCGAGGGAAACGACTACTACGACCTGTACATGCACCTCGGCAACGCCGCCGAGTCAGTCAACCTGACGCCCGGGACCACCGGTGGCGCGCTGTACAACGGCATGACCTCGGACGGCTCGCAGGTCCTCTTCACGAGCCGTGACAACTTCGCCGACGATACCGATGCAAGCGCCGACGTCTTCCGCGCATCTGTGGACAGCGGCATCAGCATCGAACGCGTGTCGACCGGAGAAGGTGGAACAGGCGATACCGACTCCTGCGACCCGGCCGGGAACAGCTTCAACCCGGATGACTGGAATGTCCTCCCCGGCGGTCCAGCCGACTGCTCCGCGGTAGCGATCGGCGGCGGTGGCGGGGTAGCATCGGAGGTGGGCAGCACCTACTTCCTCTCACCTGAGCAGTTGGACGGGGGTGGTGTCGCCGGGGCTCCGAACCTTTTCGTTGCGGATCCCGGGGCTGCGCCTCGCTTCGTCGCCACCCTCGAGTCGGAGGCGAGCTCTCCACTGCCGCCTCCGAGCCCCGCATTCGACAGCTACATCGGAAGCTACACCACACCGACCGCGACCGCGATCGACCGCCAGGACGGCAGCATCTACGTCTATGACGCGGGCTCCACTCCGACCTGCCTCTTCGGCTCGCCGCCCGGGGCGTCGGTCGAAAAGCTGGACGCGTCCGGTGAAACGGACACCCTGTTCGACGGGGGGGATGGAATCGTCGACGGATTCTGTGGCGATGCCGAGCCGAACCTTGCTCCGGTTCCGACGGCCACATCGATTGCAGTCGACAACTCGCCAACCGGCAGCGGCGAGCTTTACGTACCCGATTCTGGAACCGAATTCTTCCCAGGCGACAGCGCCGTGAAGAAGCTCGACTCGTCAGGCACCCAGGTCGGCGAACTCCTGATGCCTCCGTTCACTGCCACCTTCGCTCTCGGCGTGGGGGTCGATCCGACCGATGGCGACGTCTACGTGACGACGTTTGGCGCATTCGGGGAATCCCCGATCTATAGGTTCAGCCAGACCGGCACCGAACTGGGTTCGTTCGTGCCCGCCGGAACTCCCCTTGGTGTTGCAATCGACTCGAACGAGCAGGTCTACGTCGCGGGCACAAACGGTACGCGCATCTACTCCGCCGTGGGAACACCGGAAGGCGTCCTCGACGAAACTGCCTCCTACGGGGTGACGGTCGATCTCGGGGAAGCAGCGGGTGCGGCGGATGATGTGATCTATGTCGATCACGGCGACGCGGTGGTGGCGTACGACCCCGCCACGCGAAAGCAAATTGGCGACCTTCTTGGAACGGGGCAGGTCTCGGGTTCCGTCGGCCTAGCGGCCCACCTGGCCCGAATGGTCGTCTCGAACCGAGGCAGCGGCAACGTGGCGCTGTTCGAGCCGTCCACCGCACCCGGGCGCGACTACGACAGTCCACTTGTCATACACGCCGTCCGCGACTCCGAGGCTCGCGATACCGCTGATTTCCAGGTGACTCCCAGCGGCGGACACGCTGTGTTCACGTCGTTGCTGTCGCTTGGCGGCGATGGATTCGACACTGCGGGCAAATACGAGGTCTTCCGTTACGACGCACCCGGGGAAAGCCTGGATTGCGTCTCGTGCAACCCGACCCTGGTCCCACCGTCAACCGACGCGAGTCTTTCCACCGATGGCCTCAGCGTCACCGACGACGGTCGCGTCTTCTTCAACACGGGTGAGGCGCTCGTCATGCGCGACATAAACGAGAAGCACGATGTCTACCAGTGGGATGGTAGCTCGCAGCTCGTCTCCAGCGGCTTGGGCAACTCCGACTCCTTGCTGCTCTCCGTCTCGGGCGACGGGGTCGATGCCTTCTTCTTCACGCGCGAGACCTTGGCCGCAGATGACCAGAACGGGCACCACGTCAAGCTCTATACCGCGCGAGAAGGCGGCGGCTTCTTCGCCATTCCACCGCAGCCCCCGTGCGCCGCCTCCGATGAGTGCCATGGCCCGGGCTCACAGGCGCCGGCGAACGCCGACATCAACACCGTCACCGATCTGAGTGGCGGCAACGTCCAGGCGGCGCCCCGCTGCAATCCCAAGAAGCTCTCGCGTCGTGCGAAAGGCTTGGCGCGAAAGGCGAAGAGCCTGCGTCGCCGGGCCCGCAGGGCAGCGGGCAAGCGGTCCGCCAAGCTGCGCAATGCGGCGCGCCGCACGTCGCGGGCCGCCCGCAAAGCCGCCAGGGCCAAGAGACGATGCCAGCGGCGAGCAAGGAGGGCGGGATGATGCCGCGGTCCGCTGACAGGCGCATACCGATCATGACTAGGAGGATGCGCCTCAACATCATCCGGCGGCCCGCGGCGGCATCGATCGCTGTTCTTGCCGGTCTGCTCGCTGCAGGTGCACTCGCCGCCCCCGCTCTTGGCAGCCAGGCGATCAACGGCTTCTCGATCGTTCCGTCCACCACCCAGGCCGGCGGACATCCCGACATCACGATGTCGGTGGCGCTCGATTCGCCAGGGGAACCCGAGGCTTCCAAGGAAGTCGCGGTCAACACCCCGGAGGGAATCTTCGGCAACCCCAACGCGATCCTCCGCTGCACCGCCACGGACTTCGCGCTGACCCGTTGCCCGTCGGGCTCCCAAGCGGGCTTGGTGGAGATCCACGCCAACTACGGTGGCGATACCAACAAGCTGATGGGCACCGCGCCGATCTACGGATTACAGCCCGCTCCCGATCAGACCGCGTTGTTCGGCTTCATCGTGCCGATCCTGCATCTTCCCATCCAGATACCGGTTGCGGTTCGCACCGCCGGAGACTTCGGGCTGCGCTTCAACGTCCAGGGCCTCACCCAGCTGGCGCCGCTGGCCAGTGCCGAGCTCACGTACTGGGGGTTTCCGGCCGAGGAGCCCAACGACGACGAGCGCTTTCCCAAGGGCGGCCCCGGCGAACCGGCCGGCTGCGCGGAAGTCGCCGCGGCTGACGTCACCGGCGAAGATTGCCTCGATGGCCTGACAACTCAGGCGGCGATCGCGGAGCACCCCCTGATCGACAATCCGTCGTTCTGTGGGGACGAAGACCTCCCCGTCTCGGTCAAGGTCACGACATATCAGGACCCGGCCAATTCCACCACCGCAGAGGCCTCGTATCCAGCGTCCACCGGTTGCTACGCGATGATCTTCAAGCCCTCGCTGCAAGGTATCCCCACCTCCAAGGAGGCGGACTCGGCCGCCGGGCTCGACTTGGTCCTGAAGGCATTTCAGACGCTCGGGCGAGCCCCCACGAACTCGCCGATCAAAGAGGTGATCCTCACTCTGCCCGACGGCCTGACCATCAATCCCGACGCAGCCGACGGCCAGCGCGCCTGCGCGGAAGACGACGTCAACTTCGACAGCGAGGGTCCCGCGGAATGTCCCGACAATGCGAAGGTGGGCACCTTCAACGTCGGCTCCCCGGCCCTCGACGAGCCGCTGAACGGCGCAATCTACCTGGGAGAGCCGAAGCCCAACGATCAGTACCGGCTCTACCTGATTGCCTCGGGGTTCGGAGTGAACGCCAAGTTCCTCGCCACCTTCCGGCCAGATCCCACAAGCGGACAGGTGACCGCCCAGATCTCGGACCTCCCGCAGGTGCCGTTCGACAGCTTCGAGCTTCACCTCTTCGCCGGAGACCGGGGCCTGATGGCTACCCCGACTCACTGCACGGTGTATCCGATCATCGCACGCTACTTCCCCTGGAACGACTTCCTGGCTGACGTCACCTCGACGCAATTCTTCTCAATCGACTCGGGTCCGGACGGATCCGTATGTCCGGGAGTCGTGCGCCGCTTCGAGCCGCGCCTATTTGCCGGTACAACGAATCCACAAGCAGGTGGCTTCTCTGACTTCGCGTTGCAGCTCGACCGCGACGATGGTCACCAATTCCTTGGTGACCTCGGCTTCACGATGCCCCCGGGCTTCACCGGCTCACTCATGGGTATCGACTACTGTCC
>CAZKYJ010000318.1:0-6128 GCA_964556355.1 uncultured Verrucomicrobiales bacterium
GCAGTGCGACAAGAAGGCCTACCAGTTCCGGATGAAGTGGGTTGTCGAGAATCAGGAAAACTTGGATCTGCATCAAGGCAATGTGGCCGAGATTCTGGTGGCCGATGGTTCGGTGACCGGGATTCTCACCCAGTTGGGAATCGAACTGCGGGCCCGCGCCATCGTTGTCAGCGCGGGCACATTCATGCGGGGATTGATGCATGTCGGCATGCAGAATCAGAAGGGGGGAAGAATGGGTGATGGGATATCGACCCTGAGCGATAGCTTGAAGCATCTGGGCTTTGCGGTCGAGCGCTTCAAGACGGGAACGCCGTGTCGTCTCAATGGCCGAAGCATCGATCTCGATGCCTGTGAGCGCCAAGAGGGCGACACCCCCCCACCCCGTTTCAGCTACCTGGGCGACACCATCGGGGGTGATGAGAACGATATTTTCACGCTCAACCGCTGGAGTGATCCGATGTTCCACGTGGAACAACTCCCCTGTTGGACGACCTATACCACTCGCGCCACCCACGACGTCATCCGCGCCAACCTCGACAAAAGCCCCATGTATTCGGGTATTATCGAAGGCATCGGACCGCGATACTGCCCTTCGATCGAGGACAAGGTCGTGAAATTCGCCGACCGTGACCGCCACCAAGTGTTCTTGGAGCCCGAGGGTCGCCACACCAACGAGTACTACGTCAACGGAGTCTCGACCAGCCTCCCGTTCGACGTGCAACTCGACTTCATTCACTCCATCCCTGGGCTGGAGAGAGCCGAGATCATTCGCCCCGGCTACGCGGTGGAGTATGATTACTGCCCCCCCACCCAGTTGCAGAAGACCCTCGAAACGAAGCAGATCAGCGGGCTGTATTTCGCTGGGCAAATCAACGGGACATCCGGTTATGAGGAGGCCGCCGGACAAGGCCTGCTCGCGGGAGCCAATGCCGCGCTGAAGGTCAAGGGAGAGGCGCCCTTTGTGCTCGGGAGGGAAGAAGCGTATCTCGGTGTGATGGTCGACGATCTTGTGACCCAAGGCACCACCGAACCCTACCGGATGTTTACCAGCCGCGCGGAGTACCGCCTCCTGCTCCGCCAAGACAACGCCGATCTCCGGCTCACCCCTGGCGCGGCCACACGCGGCTTGGTGTCTGCCGAGCGCGCCACCCGCACGAAGGACAAAGCCGATGCGCTGGCTGCCGCACAGCGATATGCGTCTGCTCACGTCCACGAGGGGGTCAAACTCGAGAAGTGGTTTCGTCGACCCGGCGCGCACTTCGCCCAGCTCCCGACTGACATCTTGGCGGCGTTTCCCACGGAGATTTGGGATCTCGTCGAGACCGACCTCAAGTACAGCGGGTATCTCGACCGGCAACTCGAGCAAATCGAGCGTTCCCGCCGGAATGAAGGACGCGCCATCCCCACCGAAACCGACTACCATGCAATCAGCGGTCTGAAGCGCGAGGCCCAACACAAACTCGCCTCGATCCGCCCGGCCACCCTCGGCCAGGCCGCTCGCATCCCCGGAGGGACGCCCGCGGACGCCGCCGTTCTCAGCGTCTGGGTTGAGCGCAACGGTCGCGGCGCACCCTAGGCGGTTCTCCGGCGGACACCGAGAACGGCAAATACCCTTGGGCAAGCGCTAAGGGATCGACAAGGCGCGTCGGGAGGCTAGGGTGTCCCGACCTCCACCATGACCCACCGACCGCTCCTCGCCACCATCGGCCTTGCCGCCACCCTATCCGCATCGGCGGCCGATACGCTACCCGACCCCGCCATCCCGGGGCTCCGCTACTATTACCCACCCGAAAAAGTCGAAGCCCGCACCACCCGCGCCGACATCGCCATCTATGGCGGGACCTCCGGTGGCGCGGCCGCGGCGATTCAAGCGGCCCGCATGGGAAACTCGGTCGTCCTTCTCGAATTCGGAAAACACATCGGCGGCCTGACTTCCGGCGGCCTCAGTCACACCGACGGCGGCGGGAGCGATGTCTGCGGCGGCATCGCCCGCGAGGTCTACAACCAGATCGGACAGGCGAACTTCCGGCCATCGCACGCGGAGCGGGTTTATCGCGCGCTGCTGGAGGAAGCGGGCGTGGAGATTCACACCTTGGCGCATCTCGCAACGGTCGAGAAGGAGGGTTCGAAACTCGTCGCACTGACCATGGAAGACGGGCTCCGCGTCGAGGCCAGCCAGTTCATCGACGCCACCTATGAGGGCGATCTCTTCGGACGAGCGGGCGTTTCCTTCCATGCCGGACGCGAGGCCAACGACGTCTACGGCGAGACCTACAACGGGATCCGAGCTCTCGGAAAAGGCGGGCATAATTTCCCAGCACGCGTCGATCCCTACCGGGAGGCAGGTGATCCGGAGAGCGGGCTCCTGCCCCGCGTGGTCGACGACCCGGGTGTACCTGGCGCCGGCGATGCCGCCATCCAAGCCTTTTGCTTCCGCATGCGCCTGACGAAGGACGATCCGCTACCCTTTCCCAAGCCGGCGGTCTACGACCTCGACCAGTATGAGATCCTCGCGCGGCTTTTCGAGACCGGGGCCGATCCCCGCCCCGCGTTCTCCATCGATACCAACAACCACCACCTCTTTGGGGGCGCCTACTTCATCGACTTTGTCGGTGGCAACTATGATTGGCCAACCGCCGACTGGGCAACCCGCGAGCGGCTCTTTCAGGATCACGCGAACTACCAGATCGGGGTCATGCACTTCCTGACCAACAGCCCGCGTGTCCCGGAAAAATGGCGTGCGGAATTCGCTCGATGGGGGCTGCCGAAAGACGAGTATCCCGAGACCGGCGGCTGGACCCACCAGCTCTACATCCGCGAGGGTCGTCGCCTCCTTGGCGACTACGTCATGACCCAGCACAACTGCCAAGGGACCGAGGTTCCGGAGGACTCCATCGGCCTCGCCACCTACAATATGGATTCGCACCACTGCCAGATGGGCGTCGTCGATGGGGCCGTCCGCAACGAGGGCAACGTCGAGATCCGCGTCGCGCCCTACCCGATCGCCTACCGCGCGCTCCTCCCCAAACGTGAAGAGGCCGCCAACCTCCTCGTCCCGGTCGCCCTCTCGAGTTCCCACATCGCTTTCGGATCCATCCGGATGGAGCCCGTCTTCATGATCCTCGGGCAGTCAGCCGCCACCGCAGCCTCGCTGGCCATCGATTCCGGAACAGCCATCCACGATCTCGACTACTCCGCCCTGCGTGAACGGCTCCTAGCCGATGGCCAGATACTCGCCTACGACGGCCCAAAAAGGAACGTCAGGTCATCGGAAGCGGCCACCGATCCTCAATCCCTCCCGGGCATCGTCGTTGATGACTCAAATGCTAATTTTACCGGATCGTGGACGCCGGCCGACGTCATCTCGCCGCGGGTTGGCCCGACTTACCGCCACAACAACACCGGCACGGGGAAAGCCACTTTCGCCGCCGAGCTCGACGCCGGCCAAGAGTACGAAATCCGCCTCGCCTATTCGGCACACCCGAACCGGGCCACCAAGGTTGCGGTGACGCTGTCCGATGGCGCCGGAGCCGAAACCGAATTCGTGAACCAGCAGGAGACACCGGACATCAACGGCCATTTCGTCTCGCTGGGTCGGGTGAAACTCCGCAAGGACGCAACGTATACTGTCGAGATTTCGGCCGGTGGAATCGACGGCGAACCGGTCACCGACGGGTACGTGATCGCCGACGCCGTCTGGTTTTTCCCGATCGACCGCTAGCCGCGCAGCCGCATTATTCTGATCGAGCGGCTGCCCGGTGCCAGTAGTCCTCCCCGCAACCCCGATTACCATGGACTCACCGAACCGAACCCCATCCACCCGGCGCGCCTTCCTGCGTGCCACGACCGCAGCAGGCCTTAGCATGCCCTTCATCGCCCTGGGCCAACAGGCGACTCCGCCGTCGAAGCGCCTCCGTGTTGCGGTGATGGGGCTTTCCCGCGGGCTCGCCCATGTCAGAGGGTTTGCCCAGGTCGCCGGAGTCGAGATCGCCGCCGTCTGCGAGGTCGACTCCGAGCGCCTCGCCCGCGGGGTCGCCGAAACCGAGAAGGCGACGGGCACCCGCCCCGCCGCGGTCACCGATCTGCGCGTCCTCCTCGATGACCCCTCCATCGATGCCATTTCCATCGCCGCACCGAATTTCTGGCACGCCCCGGCCACCGTCATGGCCTGCGCTGCCGGCAAACACGTCTACGTCGAGAAGCCCGGATCCTACTGTGCCCGCGAGGCCGAGCTGATCGTCGCGGCCGCCTCCAAGCACGGCCGCCTTGTCCAGATGGGCGCCCAGCGCCGCTCGCTCGCATTGATCCGGGAGGCCATCGACCGGCTCCACGCTGGCGACCTCGGCACCGTGCGCACCGCCCGATGTTTTTACAGCAACACGCGCGGATCCATCGGACGGGGACGGCCGGCACCGGTGCCCGGCCACCTCGACTTCGATCTCTGGCAGGGTCCCGCCCCCGCCCGGCCCTACAAAGACAACCTCGTCCACTACAACTGGCATTGGCACTGGCATTGGGGCAACGGCGAACTCGGGAACAACGGTGTCCACGCCCTCGACCTCGCCCGCTGGGGCCTCGGTGTCGATCTCCCGAGCTCGACCGTCTGCCACGGGGGACGCTACCGTTTCGACGACGACCAGGAAACGCCCGACACCGCAGTGGCCTCGTTCGATTTCGGCTCGGCTTCCGCGACCTGGGAAGGCTCGTCTTGCCACCCGCGGAAAAACGACAAACTCCCTTTCGTCGCGTTCTATGGCGACAAAGGCACGCTCGCCCTCTCAGGTGGGCACGACTACTCAATCTTCGACCTCGAGGGCAAAGAGGTCGAAACGAAGAAGGACGCCTTCTCCGATGTGCCCCACTTCCAGAACTTCGCCGATGCCATCCGCGATGGTGCTGCTCTCAACCTCCCCATCGACGAGGCACAGAAAGCCGCGCTCATGTGCCATTTCGGCAATATCTCCTACACGACCAAGCGCGCGGTCGAGGTCGATCCCAGCAATCTGCCGGCCGCCCACTCCCTCCCGGGCTGGGGGCGGGACGCCTACCATCCGAACTGGGAACCCATCGTCTGATCATGCCCACGACCGACTCGGAATGATCCGGAATCCCACAGGGCTGGCAAGCCTGGTCGGGACGCTTTGGCTGGTTGCCATCTTCGGCCTGTCCGCCTCCGCCGTGGTATCCGAGTTCGCCGGATGCTACCCTGCAGGGTTCGGCTCCGAGATCACCGCGCAAAACCTCATCCGAACCTGCCTTGTCGCCTCGCTCCTCCTGCCGATCGGGCTGTGGCTCCGCTCCCTCGGTGACGGAAACCGGACTCTCACCCGCCTGCTGGTCGCGAGTGTTCTTGCCGCCACTTGGGGTACGCTGGGAGCGACCTATTGTATCAGCCGCCTCAGCAGCCCGCCGGCGGGCTACGAGCACTGGTAGCACTACTAGACTGACCCTGACGATGATAAAACCTCTCGCCGTATCCGCCCTTGTCGCCGCCTTCACGGCAGTGGCGTCGGCCTCCGACTTCGCCACGACGGTGATGGAGGCGACGTTCAAGCTCTACCATCCGAAATCGACGGCCACCTGTTTCCTTGTGGAAGCTCCCACCCCGGACGGGGGACCGTTCCTCGTCTCCACCCGCCACGTCCTGGAGGCCATGGAAGGCGACACGGCCATCGTGGTGCTGCGGAAGCCCGGGGGCGGGGGCGCCTTCCAGCGACACGACCACACCGTGCCGATCCGGCGGGGCGACGAGCCGCTCTGGGTCGCGCACCCGGAACAGGACATCGCGGTGCTCCGGCTGGAGCAGGCGCTTCCCGTCCCCGTGGACGCCCTGCCCGTAGAGGCGCTCGCCGACGACGCGCGCCTGGAGCGCTCCGGAGTCCATATCTGTAGCCCGCTCTTCGTGCTAACATACCCACAAAGGTTCGAGGCCAACGCGGCCGGCTTCCCCATCGCCCGGCAGGGGATTTTCGCCAGCCCGCCGCTGCTAAGTGCCGACGCGTATCCGACCTTCCAAGCGGACTTCACCACCTTCGGCGGCGACAGCGGCGGACCCGTCTTCGTGGAAGACCCGGACGGACGCCCACTCATCGTCGGTGCCGTGCTCGCGCAGAACTACTACGACGACA
>CAZKYJ010000319.1:0-6104 GCA_964556355.1 uncultured Verrucomicrobiales bacterium
ATCACGCCATCGACGATCAGCGAGCGGAGATCTCCCTCGGGCATCAACGCGGCGACTCCGTCTTGCAGCCAGCCCTGGGCCGCCTCGATCATACCCATGGGAATCTCGGCGAAGGAGAAGATCGACCAGAAGACCGCGAACATCGTGGCCAGGAAGTAGAACCACCCCCGCAGCGGGTGCAGGAGCTCGGCATCGATCTTGTCGGTGCGGGTCAGCTGGCCCGCTTCCGGGCGCCGGGCGGCCTCCTTGCAGATCTCGGTGATGAGGTCGCGCCGCGCCCCTTCGGTCGCCCCGGCCTCGTCCTCGACCCAGTGGGCTTCCGGGGCGGCGGGCAGGGGATGTTGCACCGCCTGCTTGAGCTCGATGATCCCCCTGTTGGCGTTCGCCTGCATCGGGACGACCGGCACCCCGAGCTCTTCCGAGATCTTTTGGGGATCGAGTCGCAACCCGGCCTTTTCCGCGATATCGACCATGTTCAACGCGACCACCACCGGCAGTCCTCGTTCGATGATCTGCATCGTCAGAACCAGGTGCCGTTCGAGGTTCGAAGCATCGACGACGCCGATGATCAGGTCCGGCTTCGCCTCCGTCAGGAAATCGGAGGCCACCTTCTCGTCTGGCGATTCGCCGCGCAGAGAGTAGCAGCCGGGCAGATCGACGATCTTTAGCCGACGCCCGTGCGGCGTCGTCATCTCGCCCGATTTGAGCGACACCGTGATCCCCGGGTAATTGCCGACCTTTGCCGAAGATCCGGTCAGGGCATTGAAGAGAGTCGTCTTCCCGGAATTCGGGTTTCCCGCCAGGGCGATGGTTTCCATCAAATAGGCAGCCAGGGGGGCGTTAGATCGGACTGACCACAACCTGATCAGCGAGCTCGCGACTGATCGCCAGACGGGTGCCGCAGACCGAGCAGATCAGATTCCGCCCTTCGGCAAGTTTTCGCACCCGCAAGGACTCGCAAAATCCGAGGTCGCGCAGCCGCGCGCACTGCGGGCCATCGACCTCCCGAATCATGAATTCACTCCCGATGCTCGCCTGACTCAGGGTCATGGCGCGATTCAGGCTTGCGGGGGTGGCGGTGGCTACAGGCATTGACTCCCCTGATTGAAACGCACTTGAGACTCGGTTGCAAGAAGAAATGCGACTCTGTCGCAACTAGTTCCGCTGGCGCGACGCGATTCGCCCCGGGGGGGGCAGGTTCCCGGGCTTCCCGGGAATCCGGCTCACGGGCGGGCCATCGTAGCCAGCAGTGTCGGCGTGGAAGCCCGACGGGCAGGAGCAGGCTCGAGATCGGTCGGGAACTGCGCACTCGGCGTCGGAACGTCGAGCCTGGCCACCGCGGCCCCACCCGCCGAGAGGTTCGCGAAGGACGTTGCCACGTGTCGCGCTGGGGAAAGATCGAGCGTGAAGACCACGAGAGAGCCGTCCTCCGGCAGCGGGGGAGGCGGGGAGGAAACCCGGTGATCGGGTTCCGGATAGAGCTCGGTCACTAGAATTGGGCTCGCCGTGACGTAGCCGCTGACGGGCTCCGCTGGGGGGGCATCTCCTGCCGAGATCCGGATCCAGCTGGCGCCCCAAAGGAAAAAAGCAAGCACTCGCGATGAAGGAAGTAATCTCAACCTCCCGAAAATTAGCGCATACTAAATATAAATACAACAAATATTATAACCTAATGAGTTTTTCGGCGGCATCCGCCCCCATGCGCATGGCCGCATGCATATTGGGAAAGGTGAAGGCGCCTTGTCGTCCGGTGCTGGTGAGGTTTGGGATCGTGGCCAGGTAGCTTTGGACGGTGGCGAGATGAGGTTCGAACCCCCGGTGGAAGAGGGCATAGGCGGTCGGGCTCGTCAGCAGGTGGCGCTCGACGATATCCTCCCGCCGGCAAATGCCTTCGGCCTCGAGATCTGCGTGGAGGCGCTCGATGACCGGCGCGGTGCCCCGCCACCGCTCGTCGTCGATCTCGCAGGTCATCTCCACGATCAGCACCGTGTGATCCGGCGGATTGACCCGCATCCCGGCGTTCTTGGGTTCGCCGACCCGGTGGAAGATGCGCTCGCGGTAGTAGATATAGAGGGCATCGATGGCCTTCGGTTTGTTGACGAGCAAGCCGTAGACTGCCATCGGGCGATAGCGCAGTTCCTCGGCCGCCGCCGAGACCGCCGCCGGTGCTTCCGGTGAGAGAACTTTCAAAAGCGCGGGCAGGGGAATGGTCGAGATGACGTCGCTGCAGTCGATCGATTCGCCGTAGTCGCCAAAATGGACGCGGGTGACCGTGCCCGCGTCGTCGCGGGCGACCTGCGTGGCCGGGGCGGAAGTGAAGATTTTGCCCCCCGCTTGCCGCAGCCGATCGGCGAGCCGGCGGGGGAGGGTCTCCGATCCCGTGCGTGAATAGTGGAGCGTCTCCCGGAGAAGGGCGCTCTCGGTGGTGGTGGCGCGCTCTTTGATCCCGACGCTATCGAGAACCTTTTTGATGGCGTCGACCGCGGTGAGGCGGGGCATCTTCGATTTGACGAAGGTGGCCGACATGTCGCGCGGGTGGATGTCCCAGTACTTCTGGGTGAAGCGCTCGAAGAAGAAGCGGTAGAGCGGCTTGCCGTAGAGCTGGATGAGTGCCTCCTCGGCGTCTTTGGGCTCGACGGGGCGCACGCTCGTTTTGACGTGGGCGGCGAGCAGGCCGGCGACGCAGCGCGCGAGGAGCACCGGGTTCATCTCGCGGATCATGTCACCAAACTGTAGCGGGTAGCGGTAAAAATGGCCGGCCCAGCGGATCTTCGCGTCGAGCTCTACCTCGATGCGCTCCTCGCCCATCGCTTCAGCTGCCGTCGCGAAGACCTCCTGGTCGAAGGAGTGCAGCATGTGGACCCCGAGATCGTAGTGGTTGTCGCCGCGTTTGAAGCCGGTGGCCAGCCCTCCCGGCGTGTCCTCCCGTTCCAGCACGGTCACCGCAACCCCCGCCCGCGCGAGCGTCAGGGCGGCGTAAAGCCCGCAGAGCCCGCCACCGAGCACGGCGACGTGGCGGTTGGCAGTACGGGCGGTCATGGCGTCGGTGAGAGGGTGGCCTGGCGGGCGAGCAAGCGATGGAGGGAGGTGTCGGGAAAGGCGAGGTCAGCCGAGGTGATCGGAGTGTCCTTGGCCACGTCGCGAACCAGGGTGGTGCGCCCGCCGCCCGCCTCTTCAGCCTCCAGCGCGCAAATGGGAACCTGACCCGCCGCGTCGCCGATCGAGGCGCGGTCGATCAGGCCGTAGCACTTCTCGCCCCCGATCCCGTGGCGGAAGGATTCGCCGGCCTTGAGGTCGCGCTTGGCCACCGCGAAGACATCAGTGACCCGACCCGCGTCCGGCGTCAGCACCGTCTCGTTGCGCAGCGCCGCCAGGGCGATCGCGCGCGTGGTCTCGATGTGGCAGAGGTGGTAGGGGCGGTAGAAAAGGTAGTAGGGTCCCGGGCCCAGCTTGTAGTACTCGAGATAGCGCTGCTGGAGAGGCTGGTCGCACCGCGCGACCACGTAGACCCCCGGACCCGGTTCGGCGCCCAGAATGTAATCGACGTGACCGCCTGGCTCGTACTCGTCGAAAGGAAAAAGCGGGTGCGGCGCGAGCACCTGGTGGACATCTTGGCAGGCGGGACCGGCCATCCCGCGGACGAACGGCGGGAGGTTCCGGGCGTTGGCCAGCAGCGCCATCTCGATCCCCAGCTTCGTCCCGTCCGTGTAGGCACAGCACTGCACCGGGTTGAGGTGGCGGATGGCCGCCTCGTGGATGAGATCATCCGGGGTGGCGTGCCGATTGAGGAACCCTTTGATATTGCCCGCCTGCACGACGTCGAAGCCCCAGAACTCGATCTCGTCCAGCATGCGCGCCAGGACCCCGTGCTGGTCGCCCGCATCGCTCGTCACCACCACTCCCGCGCGGGCGGCCTCGGCTTGGAAGAGGGCGCCGAAGGCGAGGTCGACCTCCGCATTCATCAGGACGACATGGGCATGCCTCTCCAGCGCCGCCAGGACGTATCCCGCCGCCGGGCCGACCGTGTTGGTGCTCTCGACCAGCACGTCGAGCGGGGCGGTGTCCGCCCGCAGGAGCCCGAGCCCGTCCTCGGACACGACCGGCGGTTCCTGCCCTGCGGCGATGGTGACCTTGCGCGCCGCATCGGCGGCCTCGGGGCGCTGGTCGGCCACCAGGCTCAGGCGCATCCCGGGCGTCTGGGCGAGCTGGTGCACGATGCCCAAGCCCATCGCCCCCACGCCTACCAGGCCGACGTTGATCGGGCGACCGGAGGCTTCGAGTTCGCGGAGCTTGGGGAACATGGGCGAAGCATGGCAAGCGGCGGCGGGGGAGCAAAGGAAAATCGACGGGGAAATCGCCGCGTCCCCCTACCGGATGCCGCCCGCGCCCGTGACAACGATCCTGCCTTCCCGGATGGAGGCGACGATACCGTCGTCCGCGCTCGACCTCAGCTCTCCCGCGAGATCAGATGTCGGCCGGGCCGGGCCGCTCAACCCGGTCAGCGCCCCGCGGTCGAGTCGACCATTCACGTCGACGGCAAGAGTCAGCCCGGCCATGCAGGAGCAGAGCCGGCGGCACCGCTAGGGGAGATGGCCGAGGACATTGACGATCACGCCATTGGGGTCGGTTACGAAAAACCTCCGCACGCCCCAGGGTTCGTCCGTGATCGGATAGACGATCTCCAGCCCGAGTTCGAGCGCCTTCGCGTGGGCGGCATCGACGTCGGCCACCTCGATCGAAACGTTGGGGTTCGGCGGGCCGGAGCCGGATTCCTGCAGCAGGGTGATCTGGGCCATCGGGTTGGACGGCGAGACAAACGTCAGGATCCAGCCCATGTCCATGGCCAGCTCCATCCCGAGAAAATCGGAGTAGAAGCGGCGGCTCCGACCAACGTCTTTGGTGGTGATGTCAGGGACGACTCGTCGAATGCTCATGGTGGGGTCAGTTGTCCAGCAGGTGGTGGGTTTGGCCGGTGGTGCCGCCTCGCCGTGCGCGGGGCGCCGGCGATGGGGGGCGCGTCAAACGGGGGGCGCCATCTTCTCCGGCATCGAGCGGATGTGAATATCTCGCTGCGGGAAGGGTATCTCGATGCCCTCCTCGGCGAGGGCGCGGTTGATGTGGGTGTTCATGTCGTCTTCGACGAAAAGGCGGCGGGCGATGTCGGCGACGTAGGTGCGGAGTTCGAAGTTGAGGGAGCTGTCGCCGTGGCTCATGAAGAGGGCTTGGGGCGCGGGGTCGTCCGCGACGTCGGGGTGGGCGCGCGCGACCTCGAGAAGGATCTCTTTGATACGCGCCGGATCGCTCCCGTAGGCGACGCCGATGGGGGTGACGACGCGGGTCATCTTGCTGGTGAGCGTCCAGTTGGTGACCTTTTGGGTGATGAGGTCTTTGTTGGGATAGACGTTCTCGAGCCGGTTCCAGTCGGTGATGGTGGTCGACCGGATGTTGATGCGGGAGACGACGCCGAGGGTGTCGCCGACCATGACGATGTCCCCGACGCGGATCGGGCGCTCCACGAGGAGGATGATGCCGGAAACGAAGTTTGAGACGATCTCTTGGAGGCCGAAGCCGAGGCCGACGCCGAGGGCGGCGACCAGCCAGCCGAGCTTGTCGAAATCGACCTGGAGCTTGAGGAGCATGAGGCAGAGCCCGGCGGCGAGGAGGACGTACTGGACGATGGCGACGGTGGCGTAGCGCAGGCCGGCGTCGAGGTCGATCCGGGGGAACACGAAGAGCTCCAGCGCCGAGGGCACCGAGCGGACGCCGACGTAGAGCAGTGTTAGGATACCGACGGCGGTGGCGATGTCGGCCAGGGTGACCGTGACGTCGGGAGACTCGAACACGGTGAAGGCGTCGAGGTTGAAGAAGAGGCGGTTATCGACGTTCCAGATGTTGACGAGGACGAGGGCGCAGACGAGGAAGAAGGCGTAGCGGACGAGCTGGGTGGCGCGTTTGCGGGTGTCATGGTCGAAGACTTCCGCGGCGGTGGGCGTGTCCACGGTGGGTGTATCGCCGGAGCGGGTGGTCTCCTCCGGGATCTGGATCTCGTCCCGCTCCGAGCGGGCGACGGCTAACACGGTGCTCGGCGAGCGGCCGCTGGGTGA
>CAZKYJ010000320.1:0-6099 GCA_964556355.1 uncultured Verrucomicrobiales bacterium
CATCGAGAACCACGAGACGATGCAAGTCTTCGGCGCCGAGCACCCGCTCCCGGAGCACGCGGTGAAGCCGTCGAACCACGTCGATATCCGCGGTCTCACCGAGTAGCGGATCGGCGTCGCCCCCCCGCGGCACGGCATGGCGCCCATCCCCGTCCACCGACCTCGCAGATACCGCATCGTGACGTTCTGGTGGCCCGCCCGAAGGGATGATCCCCCCTTGGGGGACACTGTTCCTCCGCCCTGATCAAAGGGTGATGGTGCGCTTCGGAAAATGCTAGATCCGAGCAATTTGTGACACTACCAATACTATTATTCCAACAGAGATCTTAGATTTGTTGCATCTGCCGCACAACTTGCACACTGTCCCGCCACCACCGTGAAACCCGTCTTCGAGAAAGTCCCCCGTGCCCGAGGCAATTCGTTCGCTTGCGAAACGATCCGCGGCGAGGACTTCGGGACGCCATGGCACTTCCATCCGGAGTACGAACTCACGCTCACCATCAGCGCCACGGGGCACCGGATCGTCGGTGACAACATCCGCACCCTCGAGAGCGGCGACCTCGTCTTCCTCGGTTCCGGCCTCCCCCACGTCTGGCAGGCCGATCGCGAGGGGCGGGATTCGGGTGTCCATGCCATCGTCGTGCAGTTCCGTGACGACTTCCTCGGGGCGGGACTCTTCGAATGCGGCGAGATGTTGCCGCTCCGGCACCTGCTCGACCGCTCGTCGCTCGGCCTGGAGATCGCGGGGGCCTCGCGGGAGGCGATCGCTGACCTCGTGCGCACCCTCCCAGAAACCAGCGGACCGGCCCGCGTGATCCGCCTTCTCGAAATTCTCCACGCGATCGCCGAGAGCGACTCGCTGGTCCCGATCGCCAGCGCCGGGTTCGCCCCCGCGCTCGACCGCTTCGATGAAGATCGCGTCAACCGCGTTTGCCAGTACATCAACCAGCACCTCGCCGACCCCATCAGCCGCACGGAGCTCGCACGCCTCATCCATTTTTCCGAGGGCGCCTTCAGCCGGTTCTTCAAGACCCGCACCGGCAAGACGCTCCCCACCTTCATCAACGAACTCCGCATCGGGCGCGCCTGCCGGCGCCTCGCCGAGGATCCGGAGATCGCCGTGACCGACATCGCGTTCGACTGCGGCTTCACCAACCTCTCGAACTTCAACCGCCAGTTCCAACGCTTCAAGCAGTGCACGCCCCGCGCCTACCGCGAGCGCATGCGCGCCGCCTCAAGAATTCTAACATGACAACTAAATACCGCCTCAACCGCCTCTTCGCCGCCGACGGCAAGTGCTTCGACGTCGCCATCGACCACGGGTTTTTCAACCAGCCCGGTTTCCTCAACGGGATCGAGAGCATGCCGGACGCCGTCCGCACGGTGATCGATGCCGCCCCCGATGCCATCCAGCTCACCGTCGGTCAGGCGCGCCACCTCCAGTCCGTGCCCGGCCCGGGCAAGCCCGCCCTCGTCCTCCGCACCGACGTGGCCAACATCTACGGCAGGGAGCTCCCGGACACCCGCTTTTCCCTGATGATCGAGGAGCCGATCCTCCAGGCGGTGCGGCTCGACGCGGCCTGCCTCTGCGTCAATCTCTTCCAGGTGCCTGGCGCGCCCGAGGTGCATGAGCAATGTGTTCATAACATCCTCCACCTGAAACCCGAGGCCGAGACCTACGGCATCCCGATGATGGTCGAACCGCTCGTCTTCCGCCCGAACGAGGAAGCGGGTGGCTACATGGTCGATGGCGACCCGGTCAAGATCTGCCACCTCGTCCGCCAGGCCATCGAACTGGGCGCCGACATCATCAAGGCAGACCCCACCGACGACGTCTCCGTCTACCATCAGGTCATCACGGTGGCCGGCGGTATCCCGGTGCTCGTCCGCGGTGGCGGAAAGACCACCGACGAAGAGATCCTCCAGCGGACGCGCGACCTCATGGCCCAGGGGGCCTCGGGGATCGTCTACGGGCGCAACGTGATCCAACACGAGAGCCCGAGAGCGATCGTCAAATCGCTCATGGACATCGTCCATTCCTAAAAAAGCATTACTATGCCCGAGTCACAGAATATCGTCCGCGTCGGCATCATCGGTGGCGGCCTCATGGGGCGCGAGATGGCCAGCGCCTTCGCCCGCTGGTGCGCCCTCGACGACCCCGACCTCCCCAGGCCCGTGCTCACCGCGGTGGCTGACCCCAGCCCCGCCGCCCGCGAATGGTTCTCCCGGATGGTTCCGGACGTCTCCCTCCTGACCGCCGATTACCCCGAACTGCTGGCCGATGCCTCCGTCGACGTGGTCTATGTCGCCGTCCCCCACCACCTCCACCGCGAGATCTATCTCGCCGTGCTGGATGCCGGGAAGGACCTGCTCGCCGAGAAGCCGTTCGGCATCGACCTTTCCGCGGCGCGCGCCATCGTGGAGAAGACGGACGCCACCGGGCGATTCGTCCGCGTTTCCTCGGAGTTCCCGTTCTTTCCCGGGGTGCAAGAGATCGTGCGGCGCGCCGGTGATCCGGCGGCCTTCGGCCGGATTTTGGAAGTGGGCGCGGGGTTCCACCACGCCAGCGACCTCGACCCGAGCAAACCCGCCAACTGGAAGCGCCAGTCCGCCACCTGCGGAACCATCGGTGTGATGGGCGATCTCGGGCTCCACGTCGCCCACATCCCAGCACGACTCGGATGGGCGGCCACCTCGGTCTACGGCCAGCTCCAACACGGCTACGCCGAGCGACCCGACGGCAAGGGTGGGACCACCCCGTGCGACACCTTCGACAACGCCACCCTCCACACCTGGGTGCGACCGGCCGCACCGTCCGGGGAGCCCTTCCCGATGCGTCTCGAGATGAAACGTCTTGCCCCCGGTGCCACCAACTCGTGGTGGCTCGAGATCATCGGCACCACCGGCGCCGCCCGGTTCACCAGCGCGCGGCCCAAGACCCTCCGCACTTTCCACGACGGCGTTTGGTCGAGCCGGGACCTCGGCTTCACCCCACCGGTCAAGACGATCACGGGAGGCATATTCGAGTTCGGATTTCCCGATGCGATCCAGCAGATGTGGGCGGCCTACCTGCTGGAGCGCGCCGGGAAGCTCGGTTCCCGCTTCGGCTGTGCCACGCCGGCCGAAGCACTCGCCAGCCACACGCTTTTTGCCGCGGCCCTGCAGTCACACGAAGCCAACCAGACCGTCGCGCTATGAGGGCGCGCACCGGTATCCTGGCCGCCGGGAACTTCATCATCGACCACGTCAAAGTCATCGATGCTTTCCCCGAGCAAGACATGCTCGTCAATATCCTCTCCGAGACCATCTCGAACGGCGGCGGCCCCTACAACTTGCTCAAAGATCTCGCCAACCTCGGTGCCCCGTTCCCCCTCTCAGCCGCCGGTCTCATCGGCGACGACGAGGATGGTCAGCGCATCCTCGAAGACTGCGCTGCCCACAGGATCGACTGCTCGGCGCTCAAGACCTGCCACCAGCCCACGTCCTACACCGATGCCATGACCGTAGCCGACACCGGGCGGCGCACCTTCTTCCACCACCGGGGCGCCAACGCGCGGCTATCTCCGGCCGACATCGACCTGGCCTCGTCGGACGCGTCGATCTTCTATCTCGGCTACCTCATGCTGCTCGACTCCCTCGATGAGGTTCGGGACGACGGCTCGACCGGAGCATCCGAAGTCCTTGCCTCCGCTTCGGCGGCCGGGTTCACCACGGCGGCCGACCTCGTCAGCGTCGCGCACCCCGAGTACCGCTCCCGCGTTTTGCCGGCTCTCCCCCACGTTGACTACCTTTTCCTGAACGAGCGCGAGGCCGCTCTCGTCCTCGGTGCCGAGGTCCTTTCGGAAGAGCGCGCGGCCCGGTCGCTGTTAGACCTCGGCGTGCGCCGCGCCGTCATCCTTCATACCGCTTCGGGAGCGACCGCGGTTTCCGCGGACGGGTCGGTGGTGACCCAGCTGGCGAACGAGATTCCGGCCGAAGAAATTGCCGGGGCCACCGGCGCGGGCGACGCTTTCACCGCCGGATTCCTCTACGGGCTCCACGAGCGCTACCCGTTACAGGAGTGCCTGCGCTTCGCCGTCGCGACGGCCGCCCACTCGCTGAGAGCACCCGACCCCTCGTCCGCCATCCCACCCGCCGATGCGCTTTTCTGATCGTCCTCTAGAGACCCGGCGGATGCCGCACCACGTACTCGTCGGCGGGCCGCCCCCGCGTCGTCCAACGCGGTCCCCTAGCCCCCCCTTGGTGCCAGCCGGTGTCGAACCGCAGCCCGGCCACGACCAAAAACACGTGCCCGTCCTTCGCGTAGACGGTCATCCAGTCCCCGTAGCCATCTCGGCCGTATTTCTTGAATCCCTTCGATGGCATGTCCCCGCGCAACTTGCCCGCCTCTTTCAGAACAAACGAGGTGGCACCGGAACAATCGTAAGCCGAGTCGTGGTGACGCCCGTGCCCACCGCCCATCCGGTAGGGCATCCCATTGATCCGATTCCCCGCCGCGATCGCCGCTTTGACCGCCCGAGGAGCCTTGCGCGGCGCGATCGCATAGCCTTGGGGCGTCAAGATCGCCGACTTCCCATGCTCGAACTTGTAGGAATAAGGTTCGGTCGTCGTACCACAACTGGAAAAGCCAACCGCAATCACAATACCAAGTAAAAATAGCATCGCGCGCTCTTTCATGTAGTAATTATAGATATTATTGATACGCGAAGCAAGTTCAAGTTTACGTGCCAGACCAACTTTCCATCACCCAGCTGTCGGCCATCGTCGGCGAGGCCAATGTTCTCACCGAGCGCGAAGACCTTATCCCCTACTCGTTTGATGGGACTGCCGCTCTCAAGTCGCTCCCGGAGGCCGTCGTTTTCCCGGCAGACGGCGATCAGGTGGCCGCGCTGATCCGGTTCGCCACCGGATGTGCGATGCCGGTGATCACCCGCGGCTCCGGCACCGGCCTGAGCGGTGGGAGCGTGCCGACGCCGTCGGGTTCCCTCGTCGTGGTCACCACGCGGATGAACCGCATCCTCGAGGTGGATCCCCAAAACCTGACCGTCCTCACCGAACCGGGTGTCATCACCAAAGCGGTCGATGACGCCGCCGGGGCGCACGGCCTGTTCTATCCTCCCGATCCGGGATCGCTGAAGATTTCGACGATCGGGGGCAACGTGGCGGAGAACTCGGGCGGGCTTCGGGGTCTCAAGTATGGGGTCACCCGTGACTATGTGATGGGACTGGAGGTCGTGCTGCCGTCAGGAGAGATCGCGTGGCTGGGCAACAAGTGTGTCAAGGACGTCGCCGGCTACTCGCTCAAAGACCTCTTTATCGGAAGCGAAGGCACCCTCGGGGTCATCACGAGAATCCTCCTCAAAGTTCTCCCCATCCCGGCGGCGAAAAGAACCGCGCTGGCCAGTTTCGCCACCATGGAAGCCGCGGCCGAGTCGGTCTCCGCCATCATCGCCGCCAAGATCATCCCCTGCACTTTGGAGTTCCTCGACCAGGTCACCATCCGTTGCGTGGAAGATTTCGCCCACGTCGGCCTGCCGGTCGAGGCCGGCGCCATCCTCCTCATGGAAACCGACGGCCACCCGGCAGCCGTCGAGGAAGAAACGGAGGCGATGGCCGCCATCGCGCGGGATCACGGTGCGCTCGACGTCCGCATCGCCGCCGACGCCGAGGAATCCGCCCGCCTCGCCTCGGCCCGGCGCAGCGCGTTTTCCGCGCTCGCACGGGTGAGTCCGACCACGATCCTCGAAGATGTCACCGTCCCCCGCAGCCACCTCGCGGAGATGGTCGCGTTCGTCAACGAGGTGGCGGGCGATGCCGGCCTGCGCATCGGCACCTTCGGCCACATGGGCGACGGCAACCTCCATCCCACCTTCCTCACCGACGAGACCGATACCGCCGAGATCGCCAGGGTGCACCAGGCCCTCGATGCCATCGTCGAGAAGACCCTCGCCCTCGGAGGCACGGTCACCGGGGAGCACGGCGTCGGCCTCGCGAAGAAGAAGTATCTCAAAGAGCAGTTCGACCCCGCGAGCTTCGCGCTCCTGCAGGCCATCAAACGGACGATCGACCCCAGCATCATCCTCAATCCCGGGAAGCTCT
>CAZKYJ010000321.1:0-6088 GCA_964556355.1 uncultured Verrucomicrobiales bacterium
TTCGAACTCGCCGTCGGGGGGGGCGGTGGTTCCCTGCTCGGTGCGGCCTTTCTCGGGCTCCTCGTCCTGCGCGGGCTGCCGTTCTCCTCGGCGGCGCAGGTCGAGCAGCAGTTCGGGCTCCCCGTCATCGCCGACTGGAGCGACCGGTCGGCGCGGCGCGCCCTTCCCACCCGGCTCCTGCAGTACCTCTCGGGACATCCCCAGGCGACTATCCAGATATCGGGGCCGGGCCTCCCCGGTCGCCTCGGGTCGGTGGCCGCCCTCCGCCTGGCCGGGCTCGCCGCCGAGCATGGCAGGAGCACATTGCTCATCCGTATCTGCGCCAACGAGACCGACTGCATGCTCCGCCCGACCGAGGACGCAAACCTCGATCTCATGGATTTGAGCATCGAGGTGGTGAATTCGCCGGAGCGGTTCACGCACGGGCTCGAGAAGCTCAAGGCCTCCTACGACAACATTTTCATCGAGGCCACCGGCCTCCCGGATCCTGCCGTCTCCCAGTTCGTGTCCTGCCTGACCGACCTCGACATCGTCCTCGTCGCGAAGGACAGGTCGCGCAAGGAAGACATCGAAAACCGGATCCACGAGATAGCGGCCCTCAGCCCCGCGTCCGTCGCCTTTGTCATGGTATCTCCCCACGCCGGGGAATAGCCATCCACCCCACCGGAAGCCGTGAGCCCTTCACCCCGACAAAAAACCCACTCGCGCATCGCATTTGTCATCGCTCGGGGGGACGCGTTCGGCGGCTCGTCACGCCATGTGCAGGACATGGCGCTGCGCCTGCAACGGGAGGGGAATCCGGTGCTGGTGCTGATCGGAGGGACGGAAGGCATGGAGGTTCCCAGGCGCCTGGAGGCCAAGGGCGTCCGGTTCACCTGCATCCCACCGATGGGGCGGGAGATCGCTCCCCGCCACGATCTCGCCGCGATCGCGCAGATCCGCCGGCAGCTGTTCGCCTTCGCGCCGGATCTCGTTTCGATCCACTCATCCAAGGCGGGTGTGCTGGGGAGGCTCGCCGCGCTGGGGCTCGGCTGTCCGGTCCTCTACACCCCGCACTGCTGGTCATTCAGCGACGGTTTCCCCAAGGCCGGTCTCTACCGGATCATCGAGAAGTGCCTGGCGCCGCTCGCGACCCGGATCATCTGCGTGTCCGAGGCCGAGCGCGAACTCGGGCTGCAGGCGAAGGTCGGAAGCGCCGACCGGACGATCACCATTCACAATGGCGTCGGGGGCATTCCCGCCACGGCTCCCCCGCGCGCGCCCGCGGACGGCACGGCACGGCTGATCATGGTCGGTCGGTTCGCGGAGCAAAAAGACCACCGAACCCTCCTCACGGCGTTGGCCGGGCTGGCCGGGCTTCCGTGGAAACTCACCCTCGTCGGCGACGGACCCACCAAAGAGACCGCGATCGAGCTGGCGCGGGACCTGGGGATCGCCGATCGCGTCGAGTTTCTCGGCTACCAGTCCCATGTCGAGACGGAGTTGCAACATCATGACGTCTTCGTCCTGATCACCAACTGGGAGGGCTTCCCGCGCAGCATCCTCGAGGCGATGCGTGCCGGCCTCCCGGTCGTCGCCTCGGACGTCGGCGGGTGCCGGGAGTCGGTCGTCGACGGGAGGAATGGCCGGATCGTTCCCAAGCAGGATGTGGCGGCCGTGCGCGAAGCGCTAGCCGAGCTGATCGCGAGCCCGGAAACCCGCGAGGCGATGGGGAGGGCGAGCTACGAGAGCTACGTCGCAGCTTTCAATTTCGATGCGATGTACCGACGCTACCGGGACCTCTACGGCGAGCTGATCGCTGGCGGGAAGACATCCGCCGCCCGGGCGGGGGCGGCTCGGCCGATGCCCGGAGACACTTCACCCGAACTCAGAACGAACCATGGTAGCTAACAACACGACCGACGAGAACGGGGAAACCCGCCGCGCGATCATCCTGGCGGGAGGGGAAGGGCGGCGCCTGCACCCCTACACCATCACTTTCCCCAAGCCGCTGGTGCCGATCGCCGACATGCCGATCCTCGAGATTGTCATTCGCCAGCTGAAAGCGGCGGGGTTCGGCCGGATCACCATGGCGGTGGGGCACTTGGCCGAGCTGAGCATCTCCTACTTCGGGGACGGCTCGAAGTGGGGAATCGACATCGACTATTCGCGCGAGGAGAAACCGCTGGGTACCGTGGGGCCGCTCGCGCTCATCGATGACTTGCCCGAGACCTTTCTCGTCATGAACGGGGACGTGCTCACCACGCTGTGCTACGACCGATTCTTCGAAGCCCACGTGGCCTCCGGGGCGGACCTGACCATCGCCTGCCACCGCTGCAATACGAAGATAGACCTCGGTGTCATCGAGTTTAATGGCCGGATGGAGGTGACTGACTACCGGGAGAAACCGGTACTTCCCTATGACGCTTCCATGGGGATCTATCTCTTCGACCGGACGGTGCTCGAGGAATTCACCCGTGGCGATTACATCGATTTTCCGACCATCGTGAAAGCGATGGTCGCCGCGGGCAAGTCGGTCAAAGTCTATCTCTCGGATACCGAGTGGCTCGATATCGGTCGGCCCGACGATTATGCCCGTGCCTCCGAACAGTTCGAGGAACTCCGCGAGCGCTTCCTACCTTCGCACCGGGGCGGGGGTGTCGCCCCTTTTCGGAACCTGACGCCCCACCGCTCCCCGCATGAGACAGTTTCCGCTCTCGGCAGTTGATTTCGACGACGAGGAAACGGCCGCGGTTTCCGCCGTCTTGCGGGACGGTTGGCTGACCTGCGGCCGGCGGACGGCCGAGTTCGAAGAGGCATTCGCCGCCTATACCGGAAGCGCGCACGCGGTGGCGGTCTCCAGCTGCACCACCGCGCTCCACCTCGCGCTGATGGCGGGAGGCGTCGGCCCCGGCGACGAGGTGCTCGTGCCAAGCTACACGTTCGTGGCCAGCGCCAACGCGGTGAGATACCAGGGGGCGCAGCCGGTCTTCGTCGAGATCGGCGGGCCGGCTGACCTCAACCTGGCGGTCGCGGATCTCGAGCGGAAGCTGTCACCGAGGACGAAAGCCATCGTCGTCGTGCACATGGCCGGGTTCCCGGCCGAGATGGGCGCGGTCATGCGGCTGGCACGGGACCGCGGGCTGCGGGTCGTGGAAGACGCCTGCCACGCCATCGGGGCGAGTTACCATTCCCCGGAGGAGCAGGCGTTCCACGGGCGGAAAGCGGGCTCGATCGGGGACTTCGGATGTTTCAGTTTCTACGCGAACAAAAACATGGTGACGGGCGAGGGGGGCATGGTGGTGACCGACGACCCGGAGGCGGCTGCGGCCATGCGGGAGGCCCGCTCCCACGGGATGCGGCGAGATCACGGGAGGGACAGGGCGGAGTGGACCTACGACTACGACATCGACGGTCTGGGCTACAACTATCGGTGCACCGAGCTCACCGCGGCGCTGGGGCTGGTGCAGCTCGGAAAGCTCGACCGGAACAACGCGATCCGGCGACAGCTGGTCGCCCGCTACCGGGAGCGCCTGGGGTCGGTGGCCGGGCTGGAGCTCCCTTTCGCCCACCGTCTGGAGGACGGCGCCCACCACATTTTTCCCATCCTCACCTCGCACCGGGGGCTCCGTCCTGCGCTCCGCCGGGCGCTCGACGAGAGTGGCGTCCAGACGAGTGTCCACTACCCGCCTGTCCACCAGCTATCGGCCTACGCGGCCACCGGGGCGCCCGCTCTCCCCCTGACGGAAGATGTCGCCTCCCGCGAGATCACGCTGCCGCTCCACCCGTTGATGACGGTGGCAGACGTGGACGCCATCGGCGCGATCCTTGAGAAATGCTGGCGTTCGGTAGGGGAGGGAACCGGCCTAGCCTGACACCTGGCGGCGCCTCCGGAGCGCCGAAAGCGCCACGGCGGCACCGACGAGGCCGAGAGCGGCGGGCTCGGGGACGGGCGCCGAAGAGGTGAAGGCGACATCGCCGGAGTTGCGATCGATGGTCGCACTCTGGCCGTTGAAAAGGACGATGGAACTTCCCACCGTCCCGAAGAGGAAATACTCGTTCGGATCGCCAGCCAGCGAATCGTCGCCGATGTCGAACGTGGAACCGGCCGAGATGACCTGCGCCACGGTGTCGATCGACACGTTCAGATACTGGTAATCGGAGTTTCCTCCACTGACGTTCGTCGTCGAAAAAAGCAGGGTGTCAGCCGGGTCGAAAACGCTGAGGTCCAAGAAGTCCAAGCCGGTGGTCGCGCCAAAGCCGCTTCCGACGACCGGGTTGATGGCATCGTCGTAGCGGATGTTTCCCGAGACCACGAAACCGCTGTCGCCCTCCCATCGGAAGGTGGCATCAACGAGATCCGCATGGACGGATGCGGTTCCCAACGCGACACACGTCGCGACGAGGAGCAAGGTTTTCTGAACCATGACAATTGTAAACATTAGTGTGAGATGTCAAAACCGCAATGAATATGGCAATTCGTCGGATGGGGTTCCGACCCGGCAACGCGATTGGGCGAGCCGGCCCGCCTCTCCGCCCGTGGTGTGCCATGAGAGCTCGAAGCTCCGCCCACCGGCGCCTCGGGTGGACTTGGCGTAAGCCGCCTCCGTTTCATGGCCGGGTTCGGGCGGGCGTTGGGCCAGAGCACCCAAAGCTCCCGTCCGGGCGGCTCCGCGGGGCACGCTCCTACGAGAGGTTGATCGGATCGACGTCCATGGTGACAATGACGTCCGGTGGTAGTGTTAGTTTCTCGAGGACGGGCCGGACGTGGCGGGTGAGGGTGGCGGTGGATCTTGCTCGGAGCATGAGCTGGAAGCGCCACTGGTCCTGGGCTCGGGCGAGCGGGGCGGGTGCGGGATCGCCCATGATGACTCCATCGGGGAGGCCGGCGGCGAGGCGTTTGTGCAGCGTCTCGAGGGTGAACCCGGCCCGTCGCTCGTGCGCGGAGCGGGCGGTGACGAGGACGACATGGGCGAAGGGCGGAAAGCGGAATCCCTTGCGGAACTCCAGCTCCTGGTCGGCGTAGCCGATGTAGTCATGGTGCCGGGCGAACTGCACGGCCGGACTGTGAGGGGTGAAGGTCTGCACGACGACCTCGCCCTTCTGTTCTCCGCGCCCGGCGCGTCCGGCGACTTGGGTGAGGAGCTGGAAGGTGCGCTCGCCGGCGCGGAAATCGGGGATATGGAGCCCGAGATCGGCGTTGAGGATACCGACCAAGGTGACGTTCGGGAAGTGCAGCCCTTTGGCGATCATCTGGGTGCCGACGAGGAGGTCGAGCTTCTGCGCCTTGAAGGCGGCCAAGGTATCGCGCAGCTGGTTCTTCTTCTGCATGGTGTCGGTGTCCACGCGAGCGAGGCGGGCGCGGGGGATCGCTTTCCGGATCTGCTCCTCGACGCGCTCGGTGCCGAAGCCCGCGAAGCGGATGCCGGGGTCGCGGCACTCGAGGTCCGGGCACCTGCTGGGGGCGAGCTGCCGGAACCCGCAGATGTGGCAGACGAGGCGGCCGTCATTCTTGTGAAAGGTCAGGGGGACCGAGCAGTGCCGGCACTCGCAGACGAAGCCGCAGACCTGACAGACGATCGAGGTGGCGAACCCCCTCCGGTTGAGGAAGAGGATGACCTGCTCGCCACGGTCGAGGCGCCGGTCGATGGCCACGCGCAACGGCTCGCTGAGGGCGGAGGGGACGCGGGATTTTCCGGTGCCGCCGCCGCGCTGCTTGCGGGACTCGCTCCGGAGATCGACCACGCGCACCAGCGGGAGGTTCTTGTTGTCCGCCCGCTCGGCGAGCACGAGACGGGTGTACTTGCCGGCGAGGGCATTCTGGTAGGTCTCGAGTGACGGCGTGGCACTGCCGAGGACGACGGCACATCCTTCGATCTTGGCGCGGACGACGGCGATGTCCCGCGCGTTGTAGCGCGGCGGCGAGTCCTGCTTGTAGGAAGGTTCGTGCTCCTCGTCCACGATGATCACACCGAGGTTCTCCAGCGGCGCAAAAATTGCGCTGCGGGCGCCGATGACGATCCGCGCGTCCCGGCGGTGCACCTTGTGCCATTCGTCGTGCCGTTCGCCGGCGGAGAGGTGGCTGTGCAGCACGGCCACCTGTGCCTGC